>NZ_JAJDJW010000029.1:0-22575 GCF_020567645.1 Enterococcus sp. CWB-B31 | reverse complement strand
TTTCAAAGGTCTACTTTGTCGCCTTGCAGCAACTTTTATATCTTATCAAATCGAGAAGCGCTTGTCAACTCTTTTAATAAAAATTCGAAAAGTTTTTTCTGCCTGCAACTTGTTGTTCTTGTTCCATAACAACTTCCTTAGTTTACCAACTTCTTTGTTATTTGTCAACAACTTTTTTGTTGGTATTTTAAGTTTTAGAAGCATCTTTTTTTAAATGCTTTGTTATCTTATCATGAAGAAACAACGTTCGTCAAGATAAAAATGAAAACTTTTTTCTGATATAATTTAGAACAATCAGAACATGTATTAATATATCAATTCTTCTATTAAAATGCAACTATTAATTTGCTTTTTTATGAGCTTTTTTTTGATAGCGAACGAATCGTTTGTTAAGAGTTTCAGCATTCGTTTTTTCTCTTACATTTTTCAATTTTTGTCTGATATTATTCGCTATGAAGCAGCAAATGGCGGTTACTTATATTCTAACAATTTCTGATCATTCATTTCTCTTTCCCTACTCTGCGTAATACTTATTAGGCTGCATGGAGTTTAAAAGCGAAAAAGATCTGGAACAGCCGATTACTCAGCCTTGTTCCAGATCTTTTTTAGTTACATCTTTAACGATTGGAAGATAGATACGAAAAATGGTCCCCTGATGAAGTACACTTTCAGCATCAATACGTCCTTTGTAACTTTCCACTAATTGTTTTGCAATGGAAAGTCCTAATCCATTACCACCTTTATTTCTTGCCCTGGCTTTATCCACACGATAAAAACGATCAAATATCCTATTCAGTTCTTCCGGGCTGATCCCTTCACCAAAATCCTGTATGGCAATTTCAAATTCTCCAAATGTACGGGAAATAGAAAGATGAACTTCTTTTCTGTCTGTAGAATATTTTACTGCATTATCCAGTATGATTATCAGCAGCTGCTCAAAATGATTTCGATAAATCCCCAAGACAAGCTCATTTGAAAGATCATCATCTAAAGTCATTTGGAAATCGGGATAAAGAATTTTAAAATTATTGAATACCTGATAAACCACTTCTTTGGCATTGGATGTATGATTAGCATACAGAGTATCCACCTGTTCCACTCTGGACAGATCCAGCATTTCCTGCACAAGGCTCTTCATGCGAACAATTTCCTGAAGACTTGCATTGAGGGATTCATCAAGAATCTCAGGGTCCTCTTTTCCCCAGCGGTTCAGCATATTCAAATGTCCTTCAATAATCGCTACAGGTGTTCTCAGTTCATGAGAAACATCTTCCACAAACTGTTCCTGCTGTTCAATGTATCTGCGGATTCTATCCAGCATCTCATTAAAGATTCCCGCCAAATCTGCTAGTTCATCTTTTGAATTAATCGCAGGAACCTGAGCATCCGACTGAGGATTCTTTCTGACAATTTCCATTGTATCTCTTAACAGCTTCAACGGTTTCAAGAAATAAGAAGAAAGAAGAAATCCTAAAACACTACTCAAAATGAGAGAGACTGCTTCTAAAACAATTAGAGTAAACAGCAGCCGATTCTTTATCTCATAAAAAGAGGAAAGCTCATAGAATGCCTGAACATAACCGACATTTTCCCGTGCACTTTTGGATTGCACTGGTTGAATCATTAAAAAGCCGGTTTCATCTCCAATGGTCGTGATTTGCGCCTCCTGCTTTTCCTCACTTATCAACTCAGCATTTTTCGACTGTGTTTCAAAAAGCAAAACTCCATCTGTATTATAGATAGAAAGAAGAAGCGAAGGTGTTCCCAGTTCAGCAATCACACTATCCATTTCCAGAATGGAACCAACAGCTGTCCTTTGACTGTAGCCACTGGTTTGTTCAGCTGGTGTTGGAGTTTTAAGTGCCTCAAAAACCTTAGTAACCGTTAACTCATCATCAACATTGGACAAACGATTGGTAACCTCGACTACAATGCGTTCGACATTTTCCCGCTCTTTTTCTACAAATAACTTTACAGATGTTTTGTAAGTAATCACAGCAAATATCGTAAAAACGAAAAATATAAAGAAAGAACTTGCAAGGGCCCACTTCACAGTGAGAGAGGGTCCCTGCAGTTCTTTTTTTACAATATCTCTAAATCTTGTTCGTTTCACGAGCGCATCACATAACCTGTTCCCCGAACGGTTTGAATATAACTTTCTTCCCCGGGAACATCAATTTTGTTGCGCAGATAGCGGATATAAACATCAACAACGTTTGTTTCAACTTCAGTTTCATATCCCCATACTTTATTCAAAAGAACATCCCTTGCCAACACTACATTCACATTTTCCATTAATGTAAGCAGCAATTCATATTCTCTTTTTGTTAGTTCAATCATTTCCGAGTTGCGTCGAACCACACGATTTTCTTTTTCGATTGTTAAATCACGATAAGTAATCGTTGTTTGTTTGGCAATATTTTTATCGCCTTCAATATCAATTCGTCGAAGCAATGCGCGTAAACGTGCCAGCAGCTCTTCGATGGCGAAAGGTTTCACGATATAGTCATCTGCTCCATGATCCAATCCAGAAACACGATCAATTACTGAATCCCGCGCAGTCATCATAATAATAGGAGTATTTTTTACTTGGCGCACACGACGACAAACTTCAAGACCATTTAATTCAGGCAACATCAAATCTAATAAAATGGCATCCCATTCATTGTTCAAAGCAGCCTCTAATCCTGTCCGTCCATTATAATGAACTTCAGTTCTATAACCTTCGTGTTTCAATTCGAGCTCAACAAAACGCGCTAAGTTTTTTTCATCTTCAATAATTAGAATATTGCTCATTGATTCATCATCCTTTCTCCTATCGTAGTCTTTTTCAACTTTCCCATTATACCGACTTTCCTTTTAAAAAGCCAGTAAAATTTGATTCTTGCTGTTCTGAGAAAGACTGTCTGTTTCAACTGAAACAGAGAGCTGCGGCTTATT
The DNA here is from genome assembly GCF_020567645.1 of Enterococcus sp. CWB-B31. Classification (NCBI taxonomy): domain Bacteria; kingdom Bacillati; phylum Bacillota; class Bacilli; order Lactobacillales; family Enterococcaceae; genus Enterococcus; species Enterococcus sp. CWB-B31. The sequence goes on along the minus strand of NZ_JAJDJW010000029.1, from coordinate 19,635 downwards.
ATTAATAAATTGAACAGTTCAACACTAGTTGCAGTGTATAAAATTGCCATCTATTTTCTCAGCTTACTCTTCATGGTACCAGCTGTAGTGATAAATGCCTTCTTTATCTGTTCTTTCATAAGTGTGCGCTCCAAAGTAATCACGTTGAGCCTGAATTAAATTTGCAGGTAAGCGTTCTGAACGATACGAATCGTAATAAGCAATAGCAGATGAGAATGTTGGTACAGGTACACCGGCCTGAACAGCAATTGCAACTACGTCACGGACTGCCTGTTGATATTTTTGGGTAATTTCCACAAAGTAATCATCCAGCAGCAGATTTTCAATATCAGGATTTTTATCATAAGCATCTGTAATCTTTTGCAGGAACTGCGCACGAATAATACACCCTGCTCTCCAGATTTTTGCAATCTCTCCAAATGGAAGATCCCAATCATATTCTTTTGAAGCAACACGCAGCTGTGCAAATCCTTGAGCGTAACTCATGATTTTGCTGAAGTACAGCGCTTCGCGAATCTTTTCAACTAATTCTTTTTTATTTCCTTGATAATTGTAAGTATCCGGCTTAGCCAATATACCAGATGCTTTCACACGTTCTTCTTTATAGGCAGAAATAAAACGGGCAAAAACAGATTCTGTAATCAATGGCAGCGGAACTCCCAGATCCAATGAGCTTTGGCTTGTCCATTTACCAGTACCTTTATTCCCTGCAGCATCAAGAATGACATCAACAATCGGTTTTCCAGTTCCTTCGTCATCTTTACGAGTTAAAATATCTGCAGTAATCTCAATCAGATAACTGTCAAGCTCACCTTTATTCCATTCCTTGAATGTTTCAGCCATTTCATCAACAGAAAGACCAAGAATATTTTGCATTAAATCATACGATTCAGCAATGAGCTGCATATCGCCATACTCAATCCCGTTATGAACCATTTTTACATAATGTCCGGCTCCGTTTGGTCCAATGTAAGTCACACAAGGCTCGCCATCCTCAGCTTTTGCAGAGATTTTTTCTAAAACAGGAGCAACCAGTTCGTAAGCCTCTTTTTGTCCGCCAGGCATGATTGAAGGTCCTTTCAATGCGCCTTCTTCTCCGCCTGAAACACCTGTCCCGATAAAATTAATGCCGGAATTCGCAAGCTCTTCATTTCTGCGAATTGTATCTTTGAAAAATGTATTTCCGCCATCAATCAGGATATCTCCTTTGTCTAAATGCGGCAGCAGTTCTTGAATAGTCGCATCTGTTGCAAAGCCAGCCTTGACCATCAACATAATACGTCGAGGTTTTTCAATCGAATCAACAAACTCTTCAATTGTATAGGTTGCTTTAAACTTCTTATCCGGGTGCTCTTCAACAACTTCTGTTGTTTTTGAACCTGTTCGGTTAAACAACGAAACTGAATATCCTCTGCTTTCAATATTTAAGGCCAGATTTTTTCCCATAACGGCCATTCCTACTACTCCAAATTGTTGTTTTGTCATCATACATCCTCCCAATTACTAAAAGACCTTGAAACTTCTTAAGAATCTATTTCATTATAGCTTAGTTTACCCTTAATGGAAACAAAATCGTTTGATTTTCATAGGTTCTTTCGCATTTTCTATTTCCTTTTCCTGAGAATAAATTGGCTGCCAGCTTCTATTTTGACTGCCACGCAGCAAAACAAAAAATCCCCTAGGCTCCATGGTTAGCCTGAGGGATTTTAACATTTTCAAAAAAATGTTTTATGCTTCTTTTGACATTACATCTTTACCATCGTAATGACCACATGCTGGACATACGTGATGGCTCTTTCTCATTTCTCCACAGTTTGAACATGCATTCAAACCTTTGATTGTCAATTTGTAATGTGTACGGCGCTTTGCCTTCTTAGCTTTAGAAGTTCTTCTAGCTGGTACTGCCATTGTTGTTCCACCTCCTTGTAAAAATCTGTGCATAAAGTATACACAATATATTCCAATCTTAACCGAACACTTTATTCCGAGTCATCATTTAACAACTCAGAAAGTTTGGCAAGACGAGGATCAATTGTTTCTGCTGCTTCGCTTTCACGCTGATGAATATAGTCTTCTTCAGAAATTACTTTCCAGTCGCTTCCTTTGGGCATCTCATTGCTGTTCTTCTCTTCTTCAGTTAAAATCTGAATCGGAATTGCCAGTAAGATATTGTCTTCAATTGATTCAAGCAAGTCGATTGTCGGCTTTTCCAGAACAATTATTTCTTCCTCTGGAACTGTTTCATCTCGATCAGCAAATTGTTCTTCTGTCATAAATATTTCCTGAACATCAAGTTCAAGAGCAAAATCGACTGGTTCAAGTGAACGGGAAGAGGGAAGAGTAAGTATGACAGAAAGCTTGTAATATAATAAGTAATCTGTCTTTTCTGCAACAATAGCGCCGGTTACTTCAACTGGACCGACATTCAATAGTTGTTTCTCTCTCTCCATCAATGATTTTTTTATATCAAAGGTTTCTGAAAATTCGTTTGGTTCTTTGTTATATTTATTAAGTTCTAATAAAGACCATTTCATTAATTATCACCTCTAAGCAACAAAAGCAATTATACAGGGGTATAAAGGGTTTGTCAATGAAATTTTCTTGACAGCTTTCGGTATCTTCAATTATTTTTTCTTTCTGCATTGAGAATTATTTAATGCTACACTATAGAAGAAGGAGGTTATTTATATGTCAATAGTAAGACTTGAAAAAGTAGGATTCACTCGGGATAAAAAAAGACTTTTAAATGACATCAGCTGGTCTATCCAAAAAGATCAGCATTGGGCCATTTTAGGACTAAACGGAGCCGGTAAAACACTGCTGCTCCAGATTATTTGCGGCTATCTCTGGCCTTCTGACGGAACAGTTGAAGTTCTAGGTCAGACGTTTGGTAAAAGCTCAATCCCAGACTTGCAAAGACGAATCGGCTGGATCAGCACAGCGTTGCAATATCGAATTAGAGGGAATGAAACAGCAGAAAAAATTGTTTTATCTGGAAAATTTGCAAGTATTGGCATTTATCAAAAGTATACAGACAGTGAGCTGAATAGAGCCAAAGGTATATTGGCACAGGTAGGCGGAGAACACTTAATTGGGAAGAAGTATGATGTGTTATCTCAGGGAGAACGTCAGCTCATTCTAATTGCACGGGGGTTAATGACGGAGCCTGAGCTGCTTATTCTTGATGAGCCCTGTAATGGCCTGGATTTATTTGCAAGAGAAAAACTGCTGAAACAGATTGAAGGAATCGCTCAAAGTACAGTGAGCCCGACAATCGTTTATGTTACCCATCATACAGAGGAGATTTTACCCTGTTTTGAAAATCTGCTGCTTTTAAAAGATGGACAAATTACAGCCAAAGGTCAAAGAGAAAATTTATTTACTGAAGAAATTCTGACCAATTTTTATTCTGAATCAATCCAGCTGCTGCCGTTGAAGAAAGATCGATTTGCTGTATATCCAAAATAAATAACTAAAAAGTCTTTCGAGTTGAGGCTGTGACAAACATTTATGAGTGTTTGTCACAGTCCCATTTTTCCTTTAAGCAGGAGGAATATTCTACTGATTTATTTTGCAAAAATTTTTTACTGATAAGCAGCGGCAATCCAGAAGTTTCAAAAACTTTTTCCATATCAGCTGCCAATCTCTTTTCGCTTACTATCGTCAGTCACTCTCTCTTTTCGCCACTCCATTCAAACCTCTTATTCATAAAGGACAACCAAAAAAAGAACAGAAGCGAATCTGCCTCTGTTCTCAATTATTCTCGTTAGATTGCTGTTGTAGCTCCACGATAAACGATTCCGCGTCTCGGATCAACAGTGATCAATTCATCCGCAACAACAAGATTTGTCGCATCCGCTGCTCCAACAATTACAGGAATATCTTTAGCAATTGCCACAACTGCGGCATGAGAAGTCAAACCGCCTTCCTCAACAATCAGTGCAATAGCTTTATCAATAGCCGGCATATAATCTTTATCTGTTGTTTTCACAACGAGAATAGAGCCGTCTTTCATTTTAGCATGTGCTTCTTCTGCAGTTTTGGCAACGACAGCTTTAGCAATAACTGAATTTTCTCCGATTCCTTGTCCTTGAACAAGCTTTGATCCAATCATTTGAATTTTCATCAGATTTGTTGTTCCTTTTTCACCTACCGGAACACCAGCAGTAATAATGATCAAATCACCTTCACTTGCAAAGCCGTTTTCCTGAGAAATTTCAGCAGCAAGGTTGAACATTTCATCAGTACTTGATGGTCTTTCAGCAACTGTTGCGTAAACCCCCCATGAAAGAGATAGGCTGCGGGCTTTTTGTTCAGAGAATGTAATTGCAACAATATGCGCTCTTGGGCGATATTTAGAAATCATGCGGGCTGTATGTCCAGACTCAGTGGCAGCTACAATTGTTTGAATACCCAAGTTGCGGGCTGTATGTCCAACTGACTGACCAATTGCTTCTGTCATATCTGTTTTGCTGTATAGCTTCAATGCAAATGCATCCTGATCAACCAACGCTTCTTCTGTACGGACAGCAATACGTGACATTGTCTGAACAGCTTCCAAAGGATAATCTCCGGCAGCAGTTTCGCCCGAAAGCATTACTGCATCTGTTCCGTCATAAATTGCATTAGCCACGTCATTTGCTTCTGCACGAGTAGGACGAGGGTTACGCTGCATAGAATCAAGCATTTGAGTTGCTGTGATAACTGGTTTACCCAAAGCGTTACACTTTTTAATTAAGTCTTTTTGTGCAACTGGTACATCTTCTGTTGGAATCTCAACCCCCAGATCACCACGAGCTACCATTAAACCATCAGAAACTTTCAGGATTTCATCAATATTGTCGATTCCTTCCTGATTTTCAATTTTAGGGATGATTTGAATGTGTGTTGCATTTTCTTCTTCAAGAATTTTAGTGATTTCCATTACGTCAGTTGCACGGCGAACAAAGCTTGCTGCAATAAAATCAACCCCTTGTTCGATCCCAAAGCGAATATCCGCAGCATCTTTTTCAGTAATTCCGGGAAGATTAACAGCCACACCAGGAACGTTAACCCCTTTTTTATTTTTCAGAACACCTTCATTTTTAACCACAGTCACGATTTCATCTGCAGCACGATCAATGTCTGTTACTTCCAAATCAATCAACCCATCATCTAATAGGATGTGTGAACCAATCTGTACATCGTTAATTAATTCCGGATAAGTAATAGAGAATTTTTCGCTTGTTCCCAAAACTTCTTTTGAAGAAATACGTGTAATATCACCAATTTTGAGCGTAATTGCACCATTTTCCATATCGTTCGTACGAATTTCAGGGCCTTTTGTATCTAACAAAATGGCCACTCTTTTTCCGGTAATTTTCATAGCCTCATGAATGTTTTTAATCCGGTTGCCGTGTTCTTCGAAATCTCCATGCGAGAAATTCAAACGACAGACATTCATTCCTGCATTCATTAGGTCTACCAGCATTTCAACAGATTCACTTGCTGGTCCAATCGTACATACGATTTTAGTTTTTTTCATTTACTAAACGCTCCTATTCGATTTTTTTATACAAAAGCTTAACAGCCTATATACAGTATTCCACCTTAATTAAAAGGAAATTTCTTTATTTAAATCATAAAGAGACAAATCAGGTTTATGTTTGTTATTTTCCAGAGTATCCACGATATCAGCTGCTACCACTTTATTGTCAATCATACCGACACACAGACCGCCTTTACCTTCTTTCAACAATTCAACAGCATAGCCGCCAAATTTACTTGCAAGAACACGATCACGCGCGCTTGGAGATCCCCCACGGACAACGTGACCTAAAATAGAGACACGTGTATGGAAATCACCGAATGCTGAAAGTTTTTCAGCAAACTCATTTCCGCCCATAACACCTTCTGCAAGAATGATCAGGCAATGTTTTTTTCCGCGGTCGCGGCCGTCTCTGATACGCTGAGCCACTACGTTTAAATCAAAATCATGTTCAGGAATGATAATTTCATCTGCACCACCGGCTACACCAGACCAAAGCGCAATATCTCCGGCATCTCTGCCCATCACTTCAATAATGAATGTACGTACATGAGAAGTCGCTGTATCACGGATGCGGTCAATTGATTCCAGAACAGTGTTGATTGCAGTATCAAATCCGATTGTAAAATCTGTCCCCGGAATGTCATTGTCAATTGTTCCTGGAACTCCGATTGCCGGATAGCCCCGTTTTGTAAGAGCCATGGCACCATGATAAGAACCGTCTCCGCCAATCACAACAAGACCTTCAATACCGAATTTTTTCAATTGTTCAATCCCTTTCAACTGACCTTCTTCGGTAGCAAACTCAGGATAGCGTGCAGAATAAAGGAATGTTCCGCCGCGCTGAATTTTATCTCCTACATCTGAAATATCCAGACGACGAATATCTCCGGCAACCAATCCTGCAAATCCGTAATTGATTCCGTATACTTCAATCCCATCGTATATTCCTTTTCGCACTACTGCACGAATCGCAGCGTTCATTCCCGGAGCGTCTCCTCCGCTGGTTAAAATACCGATACGTTTCATTCGTTTTTTCACCTCATAATAAATTTATACTTTTGATAAACTAATCTTGTTTCATCTTTATTTATGCAAAAATACCACGTCATTCATTTTACCATTAATAGTGGAAAATGTCTTGACAAAGCGTTAAAAAATTCGGAAAAAATGAAAACAATTAGCGTTTTTGCTGAAAGTCATTTGAAAACGACATTCGTTTCTCCCAGAAGCGCTTTAAATTGCTGTTGAACCTCTGTATTTTCTGTAATCCAGTAGTTATTATCCAAAACAATTTTCTTTTTCTGGTCTGCATAAAATAAAACAACGGGTATGCTCCCAGGGTAATGCTGAATAATTCTTCTGATCTCCTGAAGTGTCTTTTGAGCACCTTCCGATTCCTCAATTTTCAGATAACAGGTTTTTTCGCTGATCCCCTTTTCGATTGGAGCTGCTTCGGTAATTTCATTTACCAAAACCTGAAGTTCCTGATTATACGTACTTTTTTCCACTTTTCCCTCAACATAGTATACCTGATTTAGGTGAACAGTCTGTCTCAACGAACGGAAGACGGTTGGAAACAGCGTAAGAGAAATCGATCCGGTGCTGTCATCACCCTCAACAAAAGCCATCTGCTCGCCTTTTTTAGTTCGTATGGTACGTACATTTTTTACATAAACCAGTATACGAACTGTTTGTTTTTCGACAACATCGCTGATCGGGATAATTTGCTTAAGCTTAGCCAACTTTGTAAATTCTTCGGTTGGGTGCCCGGAAAGATAGACCCCTAAGTATTGCTCTTCCTGAGCCAATTTATCCTCAAGTGAATAATCCTGAACCTCTTCTTCCTTCAACTCCAGTGTTTCAAATAAGTCTGAACTGCCTCCGCTGTATAGAATGTTCTGAATCTTGCTTTCCAGCTGCATATCCAACTGTCTGCGGTTTGGAGAAAGTTCATCAAATGCACCGATGGCAATAAGTGGTTCAATCGTTTCTTTTTTTCTCCATTTAGATGAGATACGGAACAGAAACTGATCAAAGCTCTGATAATGTCCGTTCTCTTTCCGCTCGGCCAGGATATCCTGAATAAAATCTCTGCGAATTCCTTTCAGAGAGCTGAATCCAAACGTAATTTCATTCGCATCTTTGAGCAGAAAGCTATAGTGACTGTGATTAATAGATGGCGGAATGATCTTAATTTCATTTTTCTTTGCTTCACTGATATATTCTTTAATTTTGTTTGGATTGTGACGAACAGAATGGAGCAGGGCAGCATAAAAGGCGGCTGGATAATGAACTTTTAAATAGGCCATTTGAAAGCCGATAAAGGAGTAGGCAAATGCATGGGATCTGTTGAATCCGTAGTTTGCGAAACGTTCGATATAATCGTAAATCATATTGGCTGTTTCTTCTGTATAACCCTGTGCCAATCCCCCCTGAACAAAATGGCGGCGTTCCTGATCCAGTATCTCTTTTTTCTTTTTGCTGATGGCTCTTCTGAGAATATCTGCCTGACCCAGACTAAAACCGGCCATTTTTGCTGCAACCTGCATAATCTGCTCCTGATAAACAATGACACCATACGTATTTTCTAAAATAGGCTGTAGAGAAGCATCCGGGTAGTCTATCGGCTCAAGCCCCTTTTTTCGCCTGATAAACAGATCAATATTTTGCATGGGGCCCGGGCGATACAATGCATTCACCGCAGCAATGTCTTCAATACTTGTTGGTCCCAGCTTTCGCAAAACATTTCGAATTCCAGCTGACTCAAATTGGAAAACCCCACTGGTCTCCCCTCTTTGAAACAGTTCTAACGACTTTTCGTCATCCAAAGGGATTTCGCTGAGCTTCAGCTCTTCTTTGTATACTCTTTTAACAGACTTTAACGTATCATCTATAATCGATAGATTTCTCAATCCCAGAAAATCCATCTTCAGCAAACCGATCTTCTCAACATCATTCATTGTGAACTGAGTTAAAAGAATATCATTGGTCCCTGTCTGAAGCGGCACCAGTTCCAGTAAATTTTGATCGGTAATCACCACTCCAGCCGCATGTGTGGACACATGTCGCGGAAGTCCTTCCAGCCGGACAGCTGTATCAAACAGCAGGCGGTTTGTATCAGAGCTTTCTACCAGTTCCACCAATTTTTTAGATTCCTGATAAGCCTGCTTCAAAGTAATTTTAAGTGTATTCGGCACTGCCTGCGACCAGCGATTTGATTCACTTTGTGATAAACCGAACACTCTAGCGGCATCTCTTAAAACCATCTTGGCCGCCATTGTACCAAATGTAGCGATTTGGGCCATATGAAAATGTCCATATTTTTTTTGTACATAAGCTAAAACCTGTTCCCGACGATTATCAGGAATATCCAAGTCAATATCAGGCATGGAGTATCGTTCCGGGTTTAGAAAACGTTCAAACAGCAGATTATACTGAATAGGATCAACATCTGTAATAGATAAGACATACGAAACAAGTGACCCCGCAGCGGAACCCCTTCCGGCTCCGGTGACAATTTTCTGCTGATGGGCAAAAGCCATCACGTCCCAGACAATCAGAAAATAGTCATCAAAGCCCATGTTATGAATGATCGTCAATTCTTTTTCCAGTCGTTCCTGATAGACTTCAGCAGCCTCCGGGACTCTATCTGGCAAACGCTCAAAACACAATTTTCTAAGATATTCTCCTGCTGACAACTCATCAGGTACTGGATAATGCGGTAGCAGCTTCTGATGCAAAGGAAGCTCAAACTGACAGCCTTCAGCAACTCGAACAGCATTGTCTACAGCTTCTGCACCCAGAAGCTCATTTAAGCGAATTTGCGTTTCTCCAGGCTTTCTCAGATAATAAGGTCCATCAATCTCTGTTTCCCTCAAATCAAGCTGCATAGCTGTGCCCGCTTCAATATGTTCCAGTACCCGCAGTGCAAAACCGTCTTCCCGGATTAGATATCTGGTTTCCTGAAGTGCAAGCAGAGAGTATTTTTGTTTTTTTATATAGTCGAATAACGGTGCATCTGTTGATGGATTGCACATAAAAGAAGCCCCGATAAAGAAAGAATCTTTGTCTGCCTTCCTTAAAAGTTCGGACATTTCCTTCTCAGTCTCTTCACTGCTTCGCCCAGGCAGATCATTAATAATTCCTTTGTCTGCAGGCATAATAACAAATAAATGACTTAAAAATTTGGAAAACTCTTCTACCTTCAGCTGACCGTTCTTCGTCATCCTAAGGCTGGAAATCTGCATCAAATTTTGATAGCCTGTGTGATCTTTTGCATAAAAAATCAGCTGTTTCGTCTGATCTGTCGTCTCGGGAGTATAGTCCAGTGTCATTCCTATAATCGGCTGAATCCCTTCCGACTGACAGGCTTCATAAAATTCAACTGCACCATGTAAAACATTTATATCAGCAATACCCAGTTGTTCATAGCCAAACTGTTTTGCCTTCTTAACGAATTCTGCTATTCTGATTGTACTGGAAAGTAATGAGTATGAAGTAATGGTGTATAATTGCGGAAATATAAGAACCCCTCCTTTAAAGCTGGATTTCCCTATCTCTGCTCAATTCTTTACAATAAAAAAAATTGTGCTAAACTATAGCTAGAAAAGAGGTGCTATCCATGCGTTACATCATTATATTATTTTGGTCCTTCTTGTTGGGACAAATCGTGGGATATATTGGCGGTGCCTTGAATAACGGCAGTTACGACTTTATGTGGACAACCATCATATCGCTTATCGCCGGTGTACTTATCATTTCGATCGGACATTTTGCTCTGCCTGAAGAAAAGAGTTCTCAAGCATAACGGCAACAGCAAAAACCAGCTACATTAATTGTAACTGGTTTTTTTTTGTTTTCAACTGTTTATATCCTTTTCCTTAAAATTTTTCTGAAGTTGAATGCAGACAGACAGATATTCCCAAATACAAAGCAGGCAGTCGTAATAAATACTGCACTGTAACTAAATCCATGCGCTACAGTGGAACCGATCATCGGTCCTAAAACCTGACCAAAGTTGCTGAACATCTGATTATAACTGTATATGCGGCTGACTCCCTCGAGCGGGGTCAGCTTGCCGATCAGCGTATTGATTGAAGGCATTAATGCCCCAGTCGAAAAGCCAAGCATAAAGCGCAAAGCACCCAGTTGAAAAGGAGTATTTACAAAAGCCATTGGTATGTAGCAGAAGAAAGACAGCAGCAAACCTGCCAGCAGAACCTTATGATTTCCTATTTTATCTCCGAGTTTTCCAAGCATCGGAGAAGAAATAATAGCAGAAACTCCGGCAACAGACACAATTAAGCCGCTGACAAAGAGAATATTCCCATGATCTCCGCTTAACGAACGAATGTAAAGAGTCAGAATCGGACTAATACTGGTCACACCAATTTGCAAAATAAGTGTTGTCACAAACAGCCCAACTAAAATAGACAAATGATCAATTCTGGAAAAAATTTCTTTTGTTGACATTAAATCCTTTTTCTCTACCGGTTCAAAATCTTCTTTCACCATAAAAATGGTTAGTAGTGTTGTAATCAGCAGCATAAAGCCTGTAATGATAAAAACATTTTGCATACCAAACCACTGAGCTAAAGCTCCGCCAATCGAAGGTCCGATTAAATTTCCAGCAACTGCACCTGTGGAAAGTGTACCTAATGCCCAACCGCTTTTTTCTTTAGGTGCCTGCGAAGCGATCATCGCTGTTGCATTGGGAATATAGCCGGACAAAATCCCATTTAAAAAGCGCATAATCAACAGCCAGTAAACATTCGGAACAAAAGCCAGAGACCCCATCGTAAAGGTCATACCTGCTGCTGCACGAATCATCATAATCTTACGACCTTTTCTATCAGCCAAGTTTCCCCAAATTGGTGCAACAATAGCTGCTGCAAAGGCTGTTACAGAAATAGCCAATCCTGAAAAAAGCTCCACTTGGTCTTTAGGTGTTCCAAGCTGCTCTATGTATACTGGAATAAACGGCATAACCAAGCTAATACTTGCACCTGTGAAAAAGCTCCCCAGCCAGGCAACCATCAAATTTTTCTTCCAGTCTATTTTCATTTCTTTTTCACCACCATACACACAATAGGTTCTCTTTAACTATACTCCACTTTTATCAATCAAACAAAAACTTTATTTCAATTTTTTGAACTTACTCACAAACTGCTTTACTGGAATAGAAATTCTGCACCGTAAATTTCAGATTGTCTCACCATATGTACGTCTGTATGTCTTTCTTGGCTGCACTGTTACATTCTTCGGAGATAAATCAGGCTGGCTTTAAATGACAACAGAAAAAAAGCGGGACAGAAACAACTTCTTCAACAGCAAGCCGAAATTCATCAAAAATTTATGGAACAATTTTTATAAATTCCGGCTTGTTGCTTAAAACTGAGCACTTCTGTCCCGCCGGTTATTCGATTTTAAAGGGTCCTCCATGACATACCCTTATCACAGATTCCTTTATTTTTCAGTTTTTATAATGTCGCTAAAATAATAAAATTGATGATAAACAGCGCATTGACAATCCAAATAATTGGTGAAACCTCGTTGATTTTTCCCTTTGCCACTTTTACAATGGCAAAAAACAGAAATCCCGCTGCAATACCATATGAAATGCTGTAGCAAAGTCCCATAAAGATTGAAGCAAAGAAGGCCGGAACAGCATCTTCAAGATCTGTCCATTCAATATCTTTAAATGAAGCAAGCATCATTACACCCACTAAGATCAGAGCAGGAGCAGTTGCCTGAGCTGGAACGATTGAAATTAATGGTGAAAACAGACTGCTTAGTGCAAATAGTGCAGCGACCACTACAGAGGTTAGTCCTGTACGACCTCCGGCACCAATTCCTGCAGCACTTTCAACATAGGTTGTAACATTTGATGTTCCAAAAACTGCCCCGATAGATGTAGCAACAGCATCAGCAAACAATGCTTTATCCATTTTTGTTATAAGTCCTTTGCTCTCTTCCAAAGCAATTTCATCTTCTTTAGAAAAGATTCCTGTACGGCGGCCGGTTCCAATGAATGTTCCAATCGTATCAAACGTATCAGATAAACTAAATGCTATAACTGTCATCAGCACTTGAGGAATCTTTGAGGAATCTGAAAACAGCGACTGCATGCCATCTGGTCCGAATGCGGCGCCAAATGTAGTTCCCAGATCAGAGATAGAACTTCCCAATGAGTTTCCCTGCCAGTCAATAGCAGAAATATCCACAACGCCCATAGGAATAGCTAAAATTGTCGTTGCAATAATCCCCCATAAAATTGCCCCGCGAATATTCATCACAACCAATATAGTTGAAATAACCAGCCCAAGCACAGCAAGTATAATCTCTGGATTGTTAAAGTTTCCCAACGCCGGAACGATACTGTTTCCATTTACAGCACCGTTTACAGGTTCTGCCTGAACAGTGAAATCCAGTAAACCAGCATTTTTTATCCCTACATAAGCAACAAAAATCCCAATCCCGCCGCCAATTGCGTGCTGCAGACTTTCTGGAATTGCACGAATAATCAGTTTACGAATTTTAGTTACTGTAATTAAAATATTAATAAGACCACAAATAAAAACCATTGCCAAAGCCTGCTGCCAAGTATAACCAAGACCAAAAACGACCGTAAATGTAAAGAACGCATTTAAGCCCATACCAGGTGCCTGCGCATAAGGGACATTGGCAAACAGTCCCATAATTAAAGTTCCAATAACTGAAGCAACAATGGTTGCTAGAAATACTGCCTGAAACGGCATCCCTGTTTGTGCTAAAATCGATGGATTTACAAATAAAATATAACTCATTGCGAAAAATGTTGTTACCCCTGCGACGACTTCTGTTGGAACAGTCGTCTTATTCTCTTTCAATTTAAAAAACTTATCCATGAACTTTCTATCTCCTCTTCAAAATAATTCATCTGTCTGTTAAGAAAAATAAAATAAATGCAAACTGTAATTCCTAACAAATACTTCTAAAGTATAGGAGATAATTAATATGTTTTCAATTAAATGTTAACTATAAACACAAAAAAACTTCGGATCGTTCGTTTTTTAAACGTTTTCAATTATGTCGATTTCATTTTTATAACATTTTGAACAGATAGAGAGGATAGGAAAATAAATTAAAAAGATGTTTTGATAAAGCTTTTCCGTGTGACGAGCAACCTAATGTACAAAAGAGCCATTTGCTTCTGGAACACTATTTATTCGGTTTTTAGGGGATGCGACATAGTTTTGTCACATCCCCTTGAAATTTAATTTATTCCCATCAGTTATTATACGTTGCTTCTTTTTCTCAAAATATATAATGCGCTGCCAGCCAGCAATACAGCTCCTGAAATCATTCCAACACTCGTAATTGTTTCACCAGTGTTCGGCAGAGATCCATCGGCTTCCGTTCCTTCGCTGCTGGTTTTTGTCGCGTCAGATTCAACAGTGTCTACAGTACTTAAGGAGTCCGTAGTCTGAATTGTTCCTCTCAAAACATCCAACGGAAATACAGCACTATATAGCTCTTCAATAACGACAACTGCTGTAATAACATCATTATCTTTAAGATTTAACGTCGAAATATCAATCTTAATACGACCTTCATTATCCGCTTTAGCTGTTATGTCACCCTCAGGCAGTATAGTTCTGTCCTTTGGAAGCACCCCGTTGAACAGAACAATCATTGCATTCGGTAATGTTACACCTTGAAGGTATTGATCTTTTTCATGCAAAGGATCAAAGAATGTCGCCTGACGAATAAATGCTTCTCTGTTTTCCGGTGTAACTGCCGGTTCCTCAATCAACTGTTTGCGTGATTCGATAGCCGCTGTGATTTGTTCCCCTGCTGCTTCTTTTGATTCAATATAGCCGATAAAGGTTTCTGTATCCGGCTGCATTGCATCTACCAATTTAGCCTGAGTAAAGCCGGCAAACCCGTCCCCGCCGCCAAGAAGGAAATCATTAATTACGACACGGTAAGTCTGATCTTTTTCAATTAATTTCCCTGCTGAATCCTTCATCTGCCAAACTTTATACGGCTGTTCCGCATTTTCATTTTTTACAAAGGTATACGATAAGCCGGAGATTTGAAGGAAGTATTTTTCCTCTTCGTCATACTGCTCATTTAAAACCTGTTCAATTTGACTGCCGGTCATTTCAACAATCTGCATAATATTTCCAAATGGCTGAACCGCTTGAGCAGCTCCCCAAGTGATTTCCCCATTTGATCCAACTGCAAGGTCAGCACGAATTCCGCCATTGTTTGTCATGGCAAAATCAACGTCAATTCCATTGGTTTTGGCCATAGCCAGCTGACCATCTGTAATCAGATTTCCAAGCGGAGATTCTTTATATTCATTAACCTCTCTGGTAATCGCTTCCGCAGTTTTGGCTGTTCCAATTTTTCTGCTTGTTACTTCGGAAACACGACGGTCTGCATCTGCAACAATTGCGGCTACTTTTTCGTCAGGTTTTGGAGCATTATCTCCTTCCGGTGAAACCGGAACAATTTCTGCAGATGGAGCTGCTTCAAAGTCTTGAGCTTTCACATCGATAACTCCCTGAATATCAGCATATCCTTTCCCTTGTGAAGTTGATTGGACTACACGTGTATCTCCAATCAGCCCATTTGTATAGACATGATTATGACCGGCTAAAAAGACATCCACACTATTTTCAGGATAAAGTTCATTTACTTTTTTCATGATATTTGCCGCTTCACCTGAAACGGTTCCTTCTTTGCTGGTTGATGGAACATGAGCCAGTACAACAATGGCATTGACGCCTTTTTCTTTTAGCTCACTCGCATAATAGGCGATTGTTTCTGCTTCATCAAGAAAATCATATTCCTGATAGTGTTCTTTTAAGACCAGATTAGGAATCTCAGTTGTTACGACACCAATAAAACCAATCTTGACTTTCTCGCTTGTTCCAATTTCCTTTACTGTATAGGGCTGCCAGTTAAACGGAATATCCTCCGTATCTTTTTTGACAACATTTCCAACGACTATTTCTGTTTTGGATGCTTCCCGTGAATAGCTGCTCAAAATTCCATATGGGTCTTCTTTGGGATTCATTCCTTTCATAATACGGTCAAATTCCGCCAAGCCTTCATCAAATTCATGATTTCCAAGCGTTCCTATGGTGAAATTCATTTCATTCAGTACTTTGATGGTCGGCTCATCCTGAAGCAACCCGGAATTTGCAGGACTTGCACCTACCATATCCCCAGATTGTACTCGCAATGTCTGAGCTCCCGAATTTGCTTGGGCAAATGTGCTTTCTGCCTGATTCAGGTAACTAGCCAAAAGAGCTGCAGTTCCTGCGTTGCTGACTTTATTCCCGGCATCATCATAGTATGAACCTGTTGTACTTAACGCCCCATGAAAATCATTGATGCCCAAAAGCTGAACCGGAATTTTTTCTGTTATTTCAGCTGTCTGATTTTCTACAGCAGATACTTGATTACCGTTAAACAAGAAGCCTCCTGTTCCAGTTGCTGCAACAGCAGCAAGCAACAGGCACAAGCCCCTATTTCCCTTTGTCATTTATTGTTCCTCCTTATTAATTCTCACCCTTCAGACTATCAATTATTCAAATAAGTGTCAATAACAATTTACAATTCTTCCAGAACAAAACGAGGAGAATCCTTTTCATGAATGATGGCAGATTTATTCGAGAACTTTTAAAGGTATTCCTTTTTTCTCTTTAAAGCCTTGCCATTTTATCTCTATATGCTAGACTAAGAAAAAGAAAATTGTCCAAGGAGGAACTTTTTTGAAGAAATTAATCGCCATCGATTTAGATGGAACAACACTTAACGCTCAATCTCTGATCAGTAACAAGACAGAACATATATTAAAAAAAGCGATTGCCCAAGGTCACTATGTCAGTATTGCTACAGGTCGTCCCTATCGCTTGAGCCATCAATTTTATCAGCAGCTCAATTTAGATACTCCCATGGTTAACTTTAACGGCGGACTCGTTCATATACCAGATAAAGTATGGGATAGAGAGCGGGCTTCCAGTGTCCATCGTGATATTGTTTTTGATATCCTCTCTCAGAAGAGTGCACTGAATCTTGATTTTGTTGCCGCTGAGAATAAAGAAACCTTCTTTATTGACAGCTTTGATTATTTTGACTCTGCTTTTTTTGCAGCTGAACCAAATGAAAAAAATCTGCTGACCGTTCAAAATATGACAACTAACCCTACTTCATTGATGATCTGTCCGGCAAAGGATCGTGTTGATCAGGTTTCTGAAGTCTTAACAAAGGAATATGGAAAAATTCTGGATATTCGTACATGGGGCGGCGCCATGCCTATTCTTGAAATTGTGGCGAAAGGAATCCAAAAAGCAAAAGGCGTGGCTGAAGTAGCAGATTTTCTGAGCATTCAGCAAAAAGATGTTATTGCGTTTGGTGATGAGCATAATGATGAAGAAATGATCGAATATGCCGGGTGGGGCGTTGCCATGAATAATGCCGCTGACAGAATCAAAGAAGTTTCCAATGATATAACCGATAAAACAAATGATGAAGACGGTTTGGCTGATTATCTGGAAAAATACTTGAATTTAAATTAACTTGATTCTAAAAAGAAGCTGTAAAGCAATCGCTTCCCGACAAAACTGTCTTGGAGCTGCTTGCTTATTCAGCTTCTTTTTCTTTCTTCACGTTCTAATCTCTGTTGCTTTCCTTACACATCCGCACATCAATCTCATTCTTCATTTGAGGAGAAGACAGCCCTTTTACATATAACAACGTCAACCAGCTTTCTGCCCCATCTAAAAACCCATTAAGCATTGCGTTCGTTCATCGAAATCAATAGGTTCCACAAGGTAAATAACCAATTCCGTCACATCCCGAACAGCCATCTCAGGGACCTCCAGATTTCTTTGAACCTTTTTCAACACTTCTTTAAACTGTTCTTCGGCTTTTTCAGAAAGTATGCTGTTTTTGTTATTCCAACCTGTACTGACAGTGTCAACCATCCTAAATCTCCAGAACATTCAATTTGACGAATACAAGCTTCCAATAGTTGATGCACCGCTTCCAGGTTTCTTTTTTGTTTCATACGTGTTTTCCCTTATCTTTTGTCCGATGATTCTTAAACTGCTTTCAATCTATGTTGAAACAAAAAAAGTGCATACTTTAAATAGTATTGCTGACCTGAAATATATCTGATTAAACTTAAAAGAATCTTCTTAAAATATCAATCAAGTACGTAACAAGTCGAAATAAAATATACACTGTAAAGAGGTTTACCAAAATAAGACGTAGTAAATTCGTAGAGCTTGCTTTAATATTTCTCCACATAAATGGACGCAGGAAACGAGGAACCCGGGAAACTTTATTCATTTTAAGTCGATAGTCCGTGCTATAGGTCAATTCAAGCATATTGTAATATAACACTTGAAACGGCTGTTTGGTGAATAACGTTTTTGTAAAACCAACTAATAACGTCAAATCTCTGTTATTTGAAGGAAGATTGCGGGAGCCCTGTTTGTTAATTCTAATTTTTTCGCTATCATTCACTAAGATATTATATGTAAATTCATCTTCTTCAATTTTTTTAATTTGAACGTTCGCCTGATTTTCTAACAAAAATTGCTCATAGAGCTGATTGAAAGCCAGTCGTTGTTTGATAAAGAAAAAGAATCCAGCACCAAACAGAAGAATGAGTAAGAGATTAACTACCAAACTATCTGGATAGAAAAACGTGTAAATACTTAAGATCGGCAAAGGAACAGCCATCAAAATGATCCGCTTCAAATAATAGCTGCGATACATTCCTTCCATTGTTCGCTTGTAATAACTAAAATCCAGTTCAACATATTCCATAAAATTGCTCCTTTAATTTGCTGCAGCTGACCAAGGAACCAACCTAACCTTATACACTACAACAGTTTATAAATAAAAAAGAATTGTTCTCACTAAAATACTAAGAAGCAAACTCTTTCTAATTATTATAACCCAAGTAAAGGCTGATTTCGATAATAATCTTTTTTTGAATTTACCTCAAATTTTAGAAACGAATACAGAAAATCATTGAACTAACAGTATTTCGAAGTGTATTTCATTTGTTTAGAAAACAGCTGCCGTAACTACTGATATAATAGGATTTTTAGCGACTAATGGGTAAATTCAAATAATCTTTTCATTCAAATGATAGATTCCTTGTACTTCTTCCCCAACTCCTCTTTGTCAGGCGTTTCAGTTTATACTTTAATTGTTGTATGGAAAGCTGGTGAGGTCTCGCTTGATGACTCCTGCTTTACGGGGTAAAAAAAAAACAACTCCTAATAACTTAAACTTTGGGTCTGTTGATTTTGTGATTTTTCACTATTGCAATCAATCCTATTCATCCACACCAACAGCTCCTTTGCTCCACTTTATTGCTTCCTTCAGATTTTTCTGCTCTAACATCTGAACCATTAGCTTTCCTACATACATTATGTTATTTTTTGTAAATTCGGTATCTAATTTTACGCTTTCTGTCAGTGTTTTTCCTCTCCTGCTTGAGATTTTTCTAACAATAAATTCATTCACCCCTTTCGCTTGTATTAACTTTCACCGCCCCTCTTCATTACTATGGCTTCTACTTATGCGATTATTCGTCACAGTCTTTCTATATACCAAGTAATCACAGGTAAAAAAAATTGGGCTGACTTCTCACGTTCAGTTATTTATCACTAAAAGAGTTTGGGGCAAATACATGAGACCTGCCCGGTTAAGGTGCAACCTCTTCCTCTCTATCTATTCGTCACATTTACACCGACTGATCAGCTCAGTAGTTATTGGATTTTGACTTTCTTTGGCCATCTTATCCTAAGTCATCTTTTATGTAATTTCTATTTGTCAAACCGGAGATTTGCTTTAGACTTCCTTCTGATCCTGTATCACCATAGACCCCCTTGTCCTCAGCCAGGCTTTTCCCAATACTCGGACATGCTGTGGACTTGCCCCCATTAAAGCTTGCCATGCTAGGCAAACCAATCAAAACCTCCAGTGTGAACTGGAGGTTTGCTCTGCGGCTGAAAGCCTCTATTACCGGCCAGAGCCTGAAAGGCCCACTGAAGAAAGGTCTCCCGCTAGCACCACAATTACTCACGACT
>NZ_JAJDJW010000028.1:0-23168 GCF_020567645.1 Enterococcus sp. CWB-B31 | reverse complement strand
GTTCTATGTATATACATTGATTGAAAAAGTAAGCTGGTAAATAATTACCAGCTTACCCCAATAAAACATAAAACTAATGGTTCTTTATTATGCAGTAGCACCCATTGTCCAAGTAACTGTTGCTTCATAATGACCTAATGTCATAGCAGAAGCTACACTTGTAGGAATTGCTAACTCAACAGAGTTTGCATCTGTTCCAGGAGTACCTGCTTCAGAAGTTGCGCTTTGACCAAATTCCAATGTCCATAGACCGCTTCCTTCGCCAGCTGCTGCAGAAACAAATGTTTTTGCTCCTTCTTCTGTGCTCAATACAACGGATGCCGGAACTGCCGCTGCAATTGTTCCTGTTCCTGATGTTGCCAATAGTGGGTTTGTGTATGTGATTGATGCGCCATCAAGCGTTGTTGTGCCATTTGTAAATTGGCTTGTCAATTCACCGGTAATTGTATACCCAGTGTATGAACCAGTCACATCACCAAATGATACGATATTACCACGTGTTCCGCCAGCTGGTAATTGAAGAGCTTCAGCACTTGCTTCAGTTGTACCAACAGAAATTTGACCAAACTCTAGATTTGATACTGAAATAATTCCTTTGTTTTCGATATCTGGGTTTATTACAATACCTGGTGTTTCTGGATCAATCTCAGGTCCTTCTGGGTTTTCCGGGTCAACAATATCTGGATTTTCTGGATCAATCGTTCCTCCAATTACCTCTACATGTCCTTTAGAATCCAATGATACTTGATCTGCACTTGCTGCTACTGATCCTACTGTTGCTGCTCCGATTGTTGCTACTAACGCTACTGCACATAATTTTCTTAATTTCATTTTTTGTTCCTCCTAGATTTTGTGTGATATATATACAAATGGAATGACTCCAATTTGCCGAATGTTAAGTGCTGCTTTATTCTGTTGGTGCAGCTTCCAAACTCCACGTTAATGTGGTGGTATATTGAACCGGATAAATGTTAATCGTTTCCGGTACGCTTAATGATACCGCTGAATTACTGTAGCTGGGCTTATTAAAGATTGGATCAATAATGGCATTGCCATTTTTATCCGTCAACGCAGTCAGAGTGTTCTCCTGATTCGAAGTATTTTCACCTGATGCGCCAAAGGCAATCGTCCAAACGCCTTTCCCTTGACCGCTTCCAGCAACTGCCACGGTATACGCTGTGTTCATTTCGTTGATTGCCAGAGTATCCCGACTAACCGTTGGCGTTTGACTGTTTCCAGCCGAGTTTGCCCAACCATTGCCAAAAGACAATACTGCTCCCTTTAAGCTCTGATCCTCAAGTGTTTGAATGATCGAGCTGGTAAATGGTGTATCCTGAGACAAGGTTAACGACCACCCGGAGGGTTCCGAACGAAAATCACTCACTTGGATATAATACCCGCGAGCAGCCGTATCACTGTGAAACAGCTGGGCCAATGACTCATACGTTCGATTCGTCTCTGTGATTTCAGCCGCCGCAAAATTCAGACTGGAAACGAAGTCTATTCTGAGATCACCGGTGGTGGATGGTCCTTCACCGGGATTGACTTCGTTCCCCGGCTTTTCCGGATCAACAGGCGGACTGATGTCCTTACCTACCACATTCACAGAACCACTGCCGTCCAGACTGGAGGCGCAGGCCTGTTCTCCAACAGCTGCCGTCATACCGGCGAAAAGAAGCAGAGCAAGCGAACACTTGAAATAAGTAATAAGTTTCATAGCTCCTCCTTCTTTCTCCGACGGAAGAGAAGGAAGGCGATCAACGCCGCGATTAGACCTGCTCCCATCAGGCTGTACTTTTGTACGATTTCACCTGTGCTGGGAAGGGTTCCCCCTCCTTGTGGTTTTGTTACTGTCACTGCACGGCTGCTGGAAGTTTGTGTTGGTTCAGCAGTCGATGATTCTGTTATTGACGGCTCTGTCGTTGAGGACTCAATAGTCCCCTCATAAAATGTAATTTGTCCTTTACTGTTGACTTGCCCTCCAGCACCCATTGTTGCCAGTGCAGTTGGCGAGAACCCAGCTATCCCAACCAGGAACAGGGCAAGACTCAGGAGGAAAGCTTTTCTTATATTCATTTTTTTCCTTCCCTTCTACGGTTGTCCAGCCATGATTGTCCAAGTCACTACACCAGAATAGGTACCGATACTTGACACCGTGGTTTTAGTTGGGTCTGCAACTAATTTCAATCCAGGATCTGCTGACGTATCGCCCCATGTGCCAGTGACATCAAAGGTACCCCCAGAGGCATTGGTATAAATAGGCTGATTGCCGGAATCCAAGGTTAGAGAGATTTCCTCTCCTGCACTGTCCACATACCAAAGGGCTTCGTTCATTACAGAACCTGTTTCATCATTTTTCATGTTTGTAGTTAATGCGGCATACAATGTCCAGCCATCGGCTTGATTGGCACGAGTATCTGTAACCACCAAATCACCATCCGTGCTTGGATTGTCTACTCGCTGCACCTTCGCATTGTACGTGATGCTGCCAAAGTCAACGGTTGATGGTGCTGATTTTAGAAACAGCTGCCCTGTGACTTTATAGGTCACCGTTTGTGCAGTCTCTGTAATAGAGAAATTGGTTTCATTCTCCGGTCGCACACTGATCTCATACCCTGCTGTTTCCAGCGCTGTCAGCTGATCCTGAACCGCTTGGAACTCACTGCTGGTTAAGTCAATCACATCCCCCACATTTAAAGCAGTATCAATGGTTTGACCTTCCCCAATTGTCAGGGTATAGCCGGATAATACTGTTCCGCTCTCATCTTCAAACTGAACGGTCAATACGGCATCCATGTTGATGACAACGACCTGAATCGTTGTTGTTAATGGCGTAGACAACCCTGTTTCTGCGTTTGCCGGCACCGTTAACGTCACCACATACGGCGTATCCGGTCGTAAATTACCGTACTCATTCAAACCGCCAAAATCACTAACCTGAACATACTCTGTTAAATCAGTGAACGTACCATTAGCAATATTAAATGCTTCCGGCTGACTGTTCGCCAGAATATATGCTGCTAATTCTGCATCTGTCAGGTCTCGAATATCGACATAAGCTACTTCTAAATCATTGGCAGTAATACCTGAAGCTTTTTCATAAACAATTAATGTCGCTTCAATCACCGCTGTATTCGGTGCAGCATTGCCGTCTGCATCTGTAGCTCGATCCGATACATTGATTTTAATGGTGTGTGTCCCTACAGTGTTTCGTTGGAGCTCAGCTTCTGCTTCATCCGTATAGGCATAATCAAAGCCGGTATTGATTGGACTGGTATCCGCTGCATCCTTCACGAACGCACTTGGATCAGGCAGATCATCTCCCTGACTGATATAGAAAGTCACCGGTGTGGCTGTAGGCGGCGTCTTATCCAAAACAACCTGTGTCGGTTCTTCTGATTTCAGATTGGCGAACCCATACGCATGGATGACATTTCCAGCAGTGAAATAATTTCCAGAGCTGATTGTATACGACCAGTTGCCGTCACTGTCCGCCTGAACAGTAAAGTTATCACGCGTTTCCTGCGCCATTCCGGTATCTTCAACGGGTGATTCAATCGTATCATTAACCCCTTTTTCTTTTGCGGAAGTCGTCCCGTTCAGTGCTTCTTCCCAAAGTCGAATGTAGGTGCCCGGAACTGCATACCCATACACTGTATACGAGCCCGGATCATCTGGATTATCATTCGAGATACTATGAATGGAGACACTTGGATCTGGAATTCGGGTAAACAGCACACGCTGTTGTCCTCGAGTTGTAAAGTTTTCCTTAAAGCTGTTCAGTGTAGCATTTGTCATAGAGTTGGCAGAGGTTATCGTTGGGTTATAGCTGTTATTATAATTAAGCAGCATACTTGACATTGGTACATAATCAAAATCGTAACCGGTGTCTGCTGTTGTTCCACCGCTCATGTTATTCAAATTCCATTGAAAAACATTTTGCACTGAAACTTCCAAGATTCCTCCGGAATAAATTAAACCATTATTGGTAGACGTAGCAGAACTCATCTCTTTAGTTCTTTGTAAGTTTACTCTCTGAGCATCTGAAAATTGGAAAGTAGATGCTGCATTATTCATAAAAATTAAGTGTTGATTAACAGAAGTACTGTCACTTTGAATATCAAGACTACCTTTTTTTCCAATCACAAAACTCACAGGATATGGCGACCAAATCATATGGGTATTAGAGGTGCCCATATTAGTTCCCTTCACGTTCAAAGTTCCATTTACATTAATAGAACCTCCACCCAAATAAATTGGATTTAGAACAATATTGTTTCCAGAACCTGAATAAGAATCCACACTAATATTGACTTCTGCTCCTTCTAAAATGTCAATAGATGCATCAGTAGAGTTAAGACTTAGAACTGCGGGTTGTACTGAGTGATGGGAAGTCAGGTTAACTATTGAATTTTTACCAACTTCAATGTTACCACCACGCAAACTTAAAACACCCGCATATCCTTCTCCCGCATTATTCGGACCGTTTCTAACTGCTTCCATTTGTACATTTTCTCCGATAATTAAGTCCCCACCAGGCCATAAATCAATAACAACCCCACCAATTGAAGAAAGAAACACTGTTGCGTTATCTTCAAAAGTTGCATTAGAGACACCTATTGTCTGGTTATTGTTGTTATTCACTTGAAAGTAAGAAAAATCTGTACTTCCACCATAGTTAACACCATTCGATCTCAGTGGATTGCCATCTTTACCGATTGAGCGATAAAATTCTTGCTGCTCTAGATGGATATTTCCACCGAAATAAAGTGTAGAGGCTTCTGCCTGAACGAATTGTGCTCCATAATCGGTAACATCCACAAAACGTTGCCAACACTCACGTTCGTATACATCATTTAAATCCTGAATTTCAATAGGTCCCCAATAATTTCCATGGAAGAAATTGATATTCTGATAGGTTTGATGCCATCGTAAGTTAAAACCACTGCCATCATTCAAAGTCACATTATTTACACATAAAGTAACTGAACCGAAATCCATGGAGTAGCCATTACCTTCAAGAGTAAATGCTCTTGCTGCTCCACTGACATTCGTGTAAAGGAACTGTGTACCCCCAGATATAATGTTCACGCTAGTGGTACCTCCAAATATATTTGTCGCAACATTATTTATATCTGGTAATTGGTAACCCACACTTGTCACTCCCATTGGAAACACGATATCATTCGCTAAATTAATCTCCGTTACGCTGCGATTTGCGTAAGCCAAGAAAAATGTGATCATGTCATTCACCGATTTAATATGAACAAAGTTCTCACCATAGGTCAGTCTTGAGTTACTCAAATAGGACGTCATACCTTTTCCAGCTTCTGCCTGAGGCAACACAGGATAATAAAATGGTGCGTAAGGATTTACAGATTTAACTGTAATGTTTTGCAGCGTAATATCCCAGTAACTAGAAGTATTCGTTGCTGCATTCATAAAGCCGATTGCTAAATTTCCAAAGTCAAAGGTATATCCATTTCCATCAATAACCAGTGATCTGGAAATTGCAGCCTTGCTGACAAACAAAAAAGCATTGCCGGCAGCAAGATTCACAGAATCTTTATCAAACAGACCTTCATAGTTATTGAGTGTACCTGTAAGCTGGATATCATTTGCTAATGAAATCGTTGTGATACTTGAATCAGCTAAGGCTTCAACAAATGTTTGCCAGTCAGTGACTTCTGCCGTACCGGCTGCAAGCAGATTTACTGCTCTCTTCTCCACCGGAAAAACAGCACTTTCTTCTGTCTCTTTTTCAGCTTCTTCCTGAGTTTGAGAAGTCTCTGTCTGCTCTTTCTCCACCTCATTTCTCAGCATGCTGCTGTCTGCTGCAGGTATTATATCCTGCTGCAATAAATCTGTTCCGCTGGAGCTTATTTCAGTTTTAACAGCCTCTTCATTCGCCTTAATCGGAGTACTCAAGGTCCACTGGAATACTAAACCTGTAAGTGCAATAGACAAAACAGCTGTCAAACTTTTTTTCCCGATTTTCATATTTTTTCAACTCCTCCCCTTTTCTATTTTTTGTGTGTCGGACAGCACACTATATTTCATTTTTCTGACTATCCAATTCTATCCTTCTAATCCACGGGAACACTTTCCTCTCATACCTCTTATTCTTTACCAGAATAAATCCGATTTGATATTGGTATACGTGATTATTTATTTGTCCCAGTCTTATAGTAAGATGATCTAAATTTGTGATAGCAGAAAAAGTGAAACCAAATTATTCATAAAACAACTATCAATGTGCAGCTGAATTACCCAGAAACTACGAATTACTTTTAAAAGATAATTCTTTTTAATTCAGGCTCAGCATATAGCCCTTTGATCGAACCGTTTTGATAATGCTGGAATTAATATTCTGCAATTCCAGTTTTTCTCTTAAATGGAAAATCAAATTTGCCACCCGATATTTGGACCCTTTATAAGCATCGTCCCAAATATTCTCATAAATTTCTTTATAAGAAAGCCCTTGAGACTGATGCTCATACAGAAGGGACAATAGTTTAAATTCGAGGCGGGTTAACGTAACTTCTGTCCTCTCTTTACCGATTTGGACACTCAAGTTATTCGGCAACAATTTGAAATGACTAACTGCCCCCGATTGTACTTCCTCTTTTGAATCCAGCGGTTTATCATTCTCTGTTCCGCTTGCTTTTTTTTGACGATTCAGCAGATTTTTTATTGTCAGAGTCATCTCCTCCGGTTCATTTTCATTGCTAAAAGTTCCATCCGCACCTAAATGAAGATAGATAACTTTTTGAACAGCTGTTGGTTTTTCTGACAATACCCAAATAAATGAATTTGATCGTTCTCTAATTTTCATTATGATGCCGCACGTTTCACTTAAATTCTTTTCATTTTCTTTCAAAAGAACACCATCCAGATCTGAAAGAATCGTATCCATGTTGTTCACATCTACTGTAACTAATTTGTACTGATTTCTGCCAAGCTTCTCGACATATGTACGCTCAAATTCCTCTACCGGTTGGGTTATCCCTATGTTGTACATACTGATTCCTCCTCACTTCATTTCTGTTTGATGTATATTTTCTTAAAAAGTTATCTAGCAATACACCATAACATCAAAAATTTCCTGCAATACTTTTTTACGTTTAGATAGTATAATTATGTAATGGAATCAGTTCTTCCAAGAAAAATCACTGCTTCGGCATATCTGACAGGAGTTCCTGTCAGATATGACCAAAACAGTGACGGCTTTAAAATCAGTTTTATTTGCTTCTGTTAAATTGCTCCAAGTCAATCAAATTCATTGCTTCTTTTCGTTTTTCCCAAAATGAATCCGTATAGGTATCCAGTGTTAATTTAATGGACGTGTGTCCAAGTATTTTACTTAATGATGCAATATCTGCTCCATTTTCTACACATCTGGTAGCAAATGTATGACGAAGACAATGGAAGTTGATATTTCTGATACCGGTATACTTTAGAAGTTTTTTGAAGTGATAATTAATCACCCTGGGCTCAGTAAAGCCTTCCGAGCAGGAAACAACATACTCTGAACAACTGCTCTTTTTTAGTTTTACCAAGTAATTTTTGAGGTTTACAGCCAGTGGAATTTTACGTAGTGAACTTTTTGTTTTTGGCTCTCCCATAATAATCATCGTTGTATTCTGATTATCCGGGTCTGGAATTCGCTGAAGAGTTCGATTCACAGAAATAATTTCTCTTGTAAAATCAATATCCTCCCACCTTAACCCGCTTATCTCTCCAATCCTCATCCCGGTTGCCAGACTGATGATTACAGCTGAATAATAGGTATTTCTAAAGGCGGCTTCTTCAAGTATCTTTTGTTCTTCTACAGACAAGGACCGAATACCCTTTCTTTTAATAGAAGGAAGTACAATATTTTTATAAGGATATTTATTTAAATATCCGTTAACAACAGCATAGTTCAAACTGTTCTTTAAGATAGTCAAAATAATTTTAACCATATTAATGGAATAGCCCTGAGACAGTAGAAATTCAATAAGTGCCATAACATCGGTTCTTTCCAGCTGGTTCAATTTTTTTCTGCCCAGAAAAGGAATAATATGATTTCTAATTTTTGATTCATAACTTGACCAGGTTGAAGGCTTCACTCTATTTTTAACCACTTTATGAAGCCAGTAAGTGAACCATTCAGAAGTAGTTCCTGAATAAATAGTTTTATTACTGTCAATAAATTCCGATTGATATTTAATTAATTTTTCTTTTACTTCACTGTATCGTTTACCATAAACATACCCATATATGAGACGATTTTCTTTATTTCTTGATTTTTTATACCTGCCTTCCCATCGTCCATCTTTTCTTTTATAAATATTTTCACCTTTTCTTGGCAAGCTCCCTCACTCCTAATATTGACTAATTTTTTGACGGCTCAAAAAGTATTGGAAAAGTACAACCACAATAAAAATACATTATGAAAACGAAAAAGATTCTCATTTTTTTTATGTTTCACCAAAAAAAATGAAAAAAAATGATTGATTTTAAGATTTACTATGACTAAAATTTAGAGTATAGTGAGTATAGTTAAATTTGTAAAAATCACGTTTATTTTTCAAAAGATAATATA
This sequence comes from Enterococcus sp. CWB-B31, assembly GCF_020567645.1. Lineage (NCBI taxonomy): Bacteria > Bacillati > Bacillota > Bacilli > Lactobacillales > Enterococcaceae > Enterococcus > Enterococcus sp. CWB-B31. Next base: position 14,581 of record NZ_JAJDJW010000028.1, on the reverse strand, counting down.
TTTTATTTCTTGGAAGAACTGAATACAAGAATATTTATCAATTAACTTTTTTAGTTAATTGACTGATACTTTTATTTATTTTTTAAATTAAAACTGGTATAAGTTCATTAAAAAACTGAGCTTATACCAGTTTTTTTACTCAAAAACACCAATGAAATGACCCCTTTAGGGCTTTTCATTGGTGTTTTACTATGAACTGATACTCCATAACAATAGATTTTTTTCGTTGCATTCAGTCAATACCTACAACTTCTGATAAGTTGATTGCTCGTCTATTTCATATCGTTTTACAAAATGGACAAGGCATGCTATCTATAATCGCAATCGGATCATTTGTAGAGAGTTCATCTATCCATCCTTGCTAAATAAGCTGCATTATTTCAGTATCGTTCGCCTTATTTCCGAGATGTTGCCTGCGATTACTCAGCACAGTTTAGGACCGACAAGTGCTAGTTCTACTTTGCCACTTCTGCTTATATTCGTACTTTAGCAGAATGGTATGCGTAGCGGAGAAGAACTGCTGTCTCTGCGAGTCTAACGATTCTCGAGACAAAACATTACACTGTATCCGTTTTTCTGCGTCTACGATTCTCACTACACTACACGACACTTCGTTTCGATCTCATCAATTTCTAAACGGCAGAGCCGCTAAGAATTGAAGGGCTTCGTTCCAATCCTCGAAGCATGTCTGAGGGGCATGTAAGAACTTGCTTCTACGCTTCTTACGAATGCTCGAATCATACAAAGACTGGAACACCGTTTATTTGGCTTTAGGCGGCTCAGACATCCTAATGTCACAGAGCCTTTTATTTTATCATTGTTTTGAGTTTATCTTATGCCATATTTTTTCAGCTAGTATATCGGATAATCTGTTAATGAATCAAAAATAGACAACACACAGGATTTTCATCTGTTGGATGCCTCACTAAAAATTTCTCTTATTTCTCTATACCATTTATTAGACTTTTGGAAATCAGCTCTGCATATTTAACCTGACCCTCAATATTTGGATGAACAAAATCTTCATAAAACCACTCATCATGATCCTTGCTAACTCCGTACCAGTCAATAATCGTCAAGTTTGAGTATTTATTGTTCATTGCTTCCAGCAGACTATTCACTTCGTTTTGCCACCTTCGTGTCGGTACCCGAACATTCAACCAGTATACCTGCCGTTCACTCCCAATAATTTGCATAACACTGTCAAATTGTGCTTCTGTAAATAAGCCGTTTGTACCCAGACTAATCAATACAGTATTTTTCAGCTGATTATCTGTTTTCAACTGCTGCAAAGCTTCTCCACTACTGTAAAGCTGTCGGCCTACTTCTCCATCAATAATCATCTTTGGGAAAATAGACTGCAAGATGCCCGCACCGTCCAGTATAACTGAATCGCCAAAAACAGTTACTTCGAGCTCCTGAGCATTGGCCCATTCTTTATCCGTCAACCCGTAATGAGCAGGATCAGCTATCTCCCCTTCAGTCGCTGAATCTGATGTAAACGTTGAAGTTGTACTGCTCTCAGTGTTTTCTTTATTGGCCTGTCTTCGTTCCTCAGCTCGTTTTTTATTGTTTGCGATGGTTTCCTGCAGCTGCTGTTGATCTGCTGTTACATAATTTGAGGGGGCAATGGTCCAGCTGTATGCGGCCATACCAAACAATACAACACCTATTACAAAAGTGACTTTTTGAACAGTAATCCATGGTCTTTTGACTAAATCTTTTAATGCATACCAGATATATTTATAATAAAAAGCGCCTAATGGTTTTTCTATAAATCTATAGGAAAGCTCGCTGATCCCCAAAATTAAAATTATTTCAATAATTGAGTGAAGAACGAGGTATTCATTCAAATCTTTGATTCTGGCTTCATAAAAAATCATCACAGGAAACTGGTAAAGATAAATCCCATAGCTTCGTTTTCCGATCCATGTAAAAACAGGATTTGTCAGCCACTTATTAAGGTCTGCTCCCGGATGAGCGGTTATTGCAACAAGGAGAGTGGAAAAAATACTCAATACAAACATTCCACCACGATAAATAAAGCTGTAATGGTCTGCTAAAAAAATAAATGACAGTATAACTGCTGCCAATGAGACACATCCGATACCATTCAAAAGGTAACGTGCTTTTTGCGGAATCTCTTCTTTTAATCTAAGTGTTGGCCAAACAAAAGCTAATCCGCTTCCCAGCAAGATGGAAAACAAACGTGTATCAGTTCCATAATAAACTCTTGTAGGATCTGCTCTTGGAACATAAAGCATTGCCATCAGCAGAGCAGAAAAACAGGCCGCTGTTAAAACAGCACTGACAATCTTTTTATTGGTTTTTAAATATCTTTTTAAAAGGATAAACATTAAGGGCCAGACCAAGTAGTTTTGAGCCTCAACGGCTAAAGACCAGATATGAGTGAACGGTGATTGAGTTGCAAAGCGATCAAAGTAGGAAAATCCATGAAATATCTGCCACCAGTTATTATAATATAACAAGCTGCTGGCTATGACTCCCCGTAGATTATTCAACAAATCTTTTTGAAAAAAGACGATATATGCTGAGGCGGAAATTAACATAACGATTAATCCCGGATATAACCTTTTCATTCTTCTTATATAAAATCCTTTAACATCTATTTCATCATTTTGGAGCCATTCCTGACGTAGTAAATCTGTAATTAAGTACCCCGAGAGAGTAAAAAATATCGGCACTCCCAAATATCCTCCACTCATGATTCGCGGAGACAAATGATATAGGATAACCCCGACAACAGCAATCGTCCGAATCCCATCGAATCCGGTGATATAACGGCTATTTTTCAGCCTTTTATTCTGTTCCATCTATATACCAACTTTACTATAATCTATTTTAAGGTCATTATTTTTAATTTTTAAAAAGCTTTTTCAGCTATAAATTAAATATACGTCCTTTCAGTAAAAATGGCAAGCAGTCTTTTTCGTTTTCAACGAAAACTTTACTAATTTTTATGGTAGCTGGAAATAATCATTATTATTATTTTTTTTAGATAAAATTACTCATAATTTTTTTTATTTATATTTATTATTTTTGATATATTTCAACCGCTTTCATCTATTTAAAATAACAAAAAACTTTCCATTTATTCTAATTTAATAAATGAAAAGCTTTTTGTTTTCGTCTCAAAGTTCAGTCAGCACTTATTATTTTAAACAAGTAATGCATATAGCGACTCGTTCTCACTTAAATCTATATAGGTTGGATCGAATGCGCTGAGATTCTTTATAAGCTGAGCATGATCTTCTTTTCTTTTCAGAAGAATACCCAGGATTACTGGACCAGTCCCTCTGTTTACCTTCTTCGTATATTCGAATCTTGTAATATCATCATCCGGTCCAAGTACATCATTTACAAATTCTTTCAAGGCTCCAGGTCTTTGAGGAAAATTGATAACAAAATAATGCTTCAGACCTTCGAAAATCAATGAACGTTCTTCAATTTCGGCCATCCGATTAATATCATTATTTCCCCCGCTGATGATACAAACCACGGTTTTCCCTTTAATTTTTCCCTTCATCTGTTCCAAAGCGGCAACACTTAGTGCTCCTGCAGGTTCTACAACGATTGCCTGCTTGGAATAAAGTTCTAAAATAGTTGAGCAAATCTGTCCCTCATCCACTGACAGCAGCTGATCAACAGATTCGACTGCATATTCATAGGTTTGATTACCCACCTTTTTTACAGCTGCTCCATCTACAAATTTATCTACACTCGATAATTCAATCGGCCTGCCTGTTTCAAAAGCAGCTTTCATTGACTGAGCCCCTTTTGGTTCAACACCAATGACCGTTGTAATTGGACTGACTGCCTTAGTGTAAACAGAAGTTCCGCTGATCAATCCGCCTCCGCCGATTGCTGAAAGCAGATAGTCAATCTGTATTGCTTCTTCTTTTACCTTATTAAAGATTTCCACTGCGACGGTTCCCTGTCCCGCCATAATATTTAAATCATCAAATGGATCAATAAAGGTCTGCTTATTTTGAACAGCATATTCTTTTGCTGCCTTCGCAGAGGCATCAAATGTATCTCCTACCAATTGAATAGCTACTTCATCCCCACCGAAAAACTGGACCTGTGAAATTTTCTGCTGAGGCGTTGTTGTCGGCATAAAAATTGTCGCGGGTACCTTCATTTCATGACAGGTGTACGCTACGCCCTGTGCATGGTTTCCAGCACTGGCGCAGACAACACCGTTAGCCAACGTATCAGGGGAAATTTGAGAAATTGCATAGTAAGCGCCCCTGAGTTTGAACGACCTCACTTTCTGAAGGTCCTCTCTCTTCAAATAGACATTGCACTGATATTTTTGAGACAGATAGACATCATATTGAAGAGGCGTTTTAATTACTACCTTTGCAAGATGCTCATATGCTTCAGCTATCTTTTCTTTTGTAAGTTTTGTCACGCTCTTCTCTCACCTCTTTGTCTGTATCTGCTGTACTAGTGTGTGCTTGAAAACGCAAGCGGCGACGGCGAATATTTTAATGATTTTTATAGAACTCATCGTCATAACTATTCGTTTATGAACCACATAAACTGTGTTTTCTTCCTTGATCTCAACAAAAATCACTGAAAAATTCAAATTCCACTAACTTTTCAGACACGCCCTAGTCTTTTTGAGAAACAAACGGCATCATTTTTCTTAATTCCGCACCCACTTTTTCAATCGGATGTCCTGCATTTTCTTCACGCATTTTATGGAATTCTTTAAAGCCGTTCTTGTTATCATCTACAAATCCCTTCGCAAAATTACCGTTTTGAATATCTGTCAATACATCTTTCATGTTGGCTTTTGCCTGTTCAGTAATCACACGAGGACCGGAAACATAGTCGCCATACTCTGCTGTATTTGAAATAGAGTTACGCATTTTTTCAAATCCACCCTCATAAATCAAATCTACAATTAGTTTAATTTCATGACAAACCTCAAAATAAGCAAGCTCTGGCTGATATCCTGCCTCTGTAAGAGTTTCAAACCCAGCTTCAATCAAACTTGTCAGCCCGCCGCATAAAACAGCCTGTTCACCAAACAAATCTGTTTCTGTCTCTTCTTTAAATGTTGTTTCCAGAACACCCACACGTGTTGCTCCAATGCCTTTTGCATAAGAAAGAGCCAAATCTCGTGCAGTTCCTGTTGCATCCTGATAAACAGCAAATAATGCCGGTACTGCAAAGCCCTCAGTAAATGTACGACGAACTAAATGTCCCGGTCCTTTAGGTGCTACCAAGAAAACATCTACTTCCTTTGGAGGTTTGATAACATCAAAATGAATATTGAAGCCGTGAGCAAAAACCAACGCATCCCCTGCATCCAAATTTGGCGCAATTTCGTTATCATAAAGATCTCCCTGAATTTCATCAGGTGCCAAAATCATAATCAGTTGAGCTTTTTTTGCCGCTTCTGCTACGGGCAGTACTTCAAATCCGTCATTTCTTGCTGCATCAGCAGATTTCCCTTCTCTGATTCCAATAACAACCTGGTTCCCATTATCTCTTAAGTTTTGAGCGTGAGCATGTCCCTGAGAGCCATACCCGATAATTGCTGTTGTCTTTCCTTCTAATGCATTTTTTTCCACTGAATCGTTGTAATAAACTTTTACCATAATTGTAAAACCTCCAAATTTTTATATTAAAACTCCACTTAGTGATTGCCACGAGTGAAGCCTGTTACTCCAGTACGAGCTAATTGCTTAATACCATAGGGTGCTACAACATCAACAAATGCACTGATTTTTTCACTGGTTCCTGTTACTTGAATAACCACTGTTTTTGTGCCGACATCAATGACATTTGCTCTAAAAGGATCAATGACTGAAAATAATTCTGAGCGGATCGCTGCAGGCGCATTTAGCTTAATCAGTGCGAGTTCCCGTTCCAAATGAGGTTCATCTGTAATGTCAGAAACCTTGATAACATCAATCTGCTTATTCAGCTGTTTAGTAATCTGCTCACTTTCATTCAGATCTTCAACTTGGACGATAATTGTAATTCTGGATATATTTTCCTGTTCAGTCGGTCCCACAGAAATACTGTCTATATTCACTTGCCGCCGTGTAAGAACCCCACTGAAGCGATTTAAAACACCAGAATTATTGTATACTGTTGCAGTAATAATTCGTCTCATCATTAGTCCACCCCCAGCATCTGATAATTTGGCTTACCTGCCGGTACCATCGGCAATACATGTTCTGTTTGAGAAACACAAACTTCAATTAGAATCGGACCGTTTTCTTTAAAGGCTTTTTCCAGCTCTGCTTCCACTGTTTCAGGATTGGAAATTCGAACCGCTTTGATTCCATAAGCTTCTGCCAGCTTAAGAAAATCCGGCTGACTTGCAAATACAGATTCTGAGCGCCGCTGGTTAAAGAAGCATTCCTGCCACTGTCTAACCATTCCCAAAGACTGATTATTCAATAAAACAATTTTTATCGGCAAATTGTAATCATTCAAGATAGCCATTTCCTGATTGGTCATTTGAAAACCGCCGTCTCCTACAAACAGCACAACTTCCTTATCTCTGCATCCCAGCTGTGCACCAATCGCTGCCGGTATGCCATAACCCATCGTTCCCAGACCACCGCTTGTAATCAATTGCTTTTCATTTTTGAATGGGTAAAACTGAGCAGTCCACATTTGATGTTGACCTACATCTGTAGCAACAATTGCTTCGCCGTCTGTCAGCTTACCGATATATTCAATGACCTTCTGCGGTTTAATTTCTTCTTTTTGTTCTTTATCATATTTGAATGGATGCAGTTTTTTTCTTGAAAGGTTAATTTTTCGCCAGTCTGTCCAAGTATCAGCATCTTCAGCAATATCAACTGCCAGCATCTCTTTGAGTGTTTCTTTTGCATCAGCCACTATTGGGATCTTTGTTTCGATAATCTTTCCGATTTCAGCAGGATCAATGTCTATATGTGCCACTACTGCATTTGGTGCAAATTCCTGAGGCGCACTCGCCAGACGATCATCAAATCTTGACCCTATATTTATCAGTAAATCACAATCGGTTAACGCCATGTTAGCTGCAAAAGAGCCATGCATTCCGCCCATTCCAAGAAATAGTTCATGATTGGAAGGAATCGCCCCAAGACCAAGTAAGGTACTTAATACGGGAAGCTGATATTTTTCAATAAACGCTGTCAGCTCTTTGCTTGCATTTGCCTGAACCACGCCGGCTCCGACAATAACAAGCGGTTTTTTTGCATATGACAGCTCGTCCATTAGTTTTTTTACCTGCAGCTTATTAGGATAGACAGTCGGCTGATAGCTCGGCAGAACCAGCTCTGGAGGATTATCTGAACCAGATTCAATAATCTGCATGTCTTTTGGCAAATCAATAACTACCGGTCCTTTTCTGCCGGTTGTTGCAATATGAAAGGCTTCATCAATAATTCTGGGAAGCTCGCTGCTGTCTCTTACCTGATAGTTATTCTTGGTAATCGGCATTGTAATTCCGACCATATCAGCTTCCTGAAATGCATCTTTTCCAATACCGTTTGTTGTTACCTGACCTGTGAACACAATCAGAGGAACTGAGTCGCTCATTGCATCAGCTATACCTGTTACTGCATTTGTTGCTCCCGGACCGCTGGTTACTACTACCACGCCAGGCTTTCCTGTTGCTTTTGCATAGCCCTCTGCTGCATGAACGGCTCCCTGTTCATGCCTTGTCAGGATGTGAGGAATTTCACCGTCATATAACGCATCGTATAATGGCAGAACTGCCCCTCCGGGATACCCGAAAATCATCTCTACATTCTGTCTCAATAAAGAATCAATCAGCAGCTTCGAACCGCTCTTTATATTTTCCATAACTCCTCCTCCTTCTAATCCAATAAATCACTCGGGATTCTCATTATTCCCCCAGTATGAGCAGAAGTAACAAGTGCAGTATATCTTGCCAGATATCCCGTTTTCACTTTTGCTTTGAAAGGTTCAAGGTTCTTTCTTCTTTCTGCCAACTCTTCATCGGATACCCGAACATTCAATGTCCGCTCTGTTAAATCAATTTCAATTTCATCATCGTCTTTAATTAACGCAATAACTCCGCCTTCTGCTGCTTCAGGAGAAATGTGCCCCACAGCGATTCCCCTTGTTGCTCCGGAAAAACGGCCGTCCGTAATCAACGCTACTTCTTTCCCTAATCCGCGGCCAACAATACTGGACGTAGGAGCCAGCATTTCAGGCATCCCCGGACCGCCTTTTGGTCCTTCATAACGAATAACAACTACATGACCTTTTTTCACCGTGTGATTATCAATTGCTTCAACTGCTTCATCATGTGAGTTAAAGCAGATTGCTTTACCTGTAAACACCTTAATCGACGGATCTACACCTCCTACCTTTATAACGCTGCCTTTCTCGGCAATGTTCCCATAAAGGATTGACAGACCGCCTACAGGACTGTAAGGTGTTTCTTTTGGATGAATCACTTCTTCATTCTTAATTTGTGCATTTTCAACATTCTCCCGAAGTGTCTTTCCTGAAACTGTTATGCGGTCAGGATGGATTGCATTCTCCAAATCAACCAGTTCCTTCAAAATAGCGGAGACACCACCTGCTTCATGCACATCATGCATCGAATAAGCAGAAGATGGAGCAATTTTAGATAGATAAGGAACTCTTTTAGCAATTCCATTGACTGACTCAAGATCGTAATCAATTTCAGCTTCGTTAGCAATTGCCAATGTATGAAGAACCGTATTGGTTGAACCACCCATTGCCATGTCCAGAGCAAATGCATCATCAATTGCTTCTTTGGTAATAATGTCACGCGGTTTAATCTGCTTTTTAACAAGATCCATTAAACGGAAGGCAGATTCACGAATCAGTTCTCTTCTTTCTTCTGAAACAGCTAAAATAGTCCCATTGCCAGGAAGCGCCATTCCCAATACTTCCATCAGACAGTTCATGGAGTTTGCCGTAAACATACCGGCGCAGGAACCACAGGTCGGACAAGCATTTTGTTCCATAAAGTTAAATTCTTCTTCTGTCATTTGACCTTCTTTAAACGCCCCGACTGCCTCAAACATGGAGGATAGCGTTGCTGTATGTCCTTTCGGATCAATTCCCGCTTTCATAGGTCCGCCTGAACAGAAAATTGCAGGAACATTGGTCCGAACGCTGGCCATCAGCATCCCCGGTGTAATCTTGTCACAATTTGGAATATAAAAAACTCCATCAAACCAATGTGCATTGATCACTGTTTCAGCAGCATCTGCAATAATTTCCCTGCTTGGGAGAGAATAGCGCATCCCGATATGTCCCATTGCAATTCCGTCATCTACTCCGATGGTATTAAACTCAAACGGAATTCCACCGGCTTCTCGGATTGCTTCCTTGGCAATATCCGCCAGTTCTCTTAAATGGACATGTCCGGGAACGATATCAATGTAAGAATTACAAATTGCTATAAATGGTTTCTCCATATCTCTGGCACTTTTCACCTGACCTGTTGCATACAGCAGGCTTCTAGCCGGGGCTGCTTCTATTCCTTTTTTAATCATATCGCTTCGCATTTTTATCACTCCAATTCCAGTTTTTATGACATTCCATTTAATTTTCTCCTACAAAAAAAGCATCCCATTGATGGGATGCCTTAGCAAGAATCCCATTCACTAAAGACGAATAGGACTCAAACATCTGACAAAATCTCAGTGTTCTAAGTCCTCAAATATAAAATAATGACTAAATCAAAATTTGTTGTCTTTCTCATAAGAATGGATTCTCCTTTATGTAACTATGAATATAATTAAAATAAAATGTGAATTCGAAAAGCTTTTGTTAACTATAAACCCTACAAATTAGAATGTCAATAGAAAATTCAGAAAATTCAAAAAATCGAAAATGTCTTTCTATAAATAAAAAGCACGTAATTAAGTATACAGCTACTTAACATTACGCACTTTCTAACTCCTATTCATTTTCATCATTTTCTGCTGAAATAATAAATAGGCTGATTGGTTAATCGTTTCATTTGTCTTTTCTTATCTTCAATAATAGACAGAAGTTCTTCAGAGAAATTCTCCAGGATTACTCTTCCGCCTTTATACGTATTTCCCCCAATAGACGCCACTTCATCAGGAGTAATAATTACTTTACGATGAATAATTTTTTGGAAAAATACATCAATCAAATAAGTCGGCAGATAAAAGTTATTCTGAGCAGAAAAAGATTCCAAATAAATGAAATCATCAATACTTATATAGCAGTCATCCACAGACAAAAAATGAACAGTTTTATCGATGTAGATATCCCTTTTCTGCAAAATTTCATTAATCTTTTTATTCAATAGATTTAAAGATTCTATTTCTTTGACAAAGTGTTCCAGGTCACGTCGCCGATATTCTTTTCTTTCTTCAAATGAAGCACGTAATCCTATACTGACTATAGTAATAATTGCTCCTACAAATACACCTGACATTCCTACAAAAAAAATTAGCATCTAATTTTACCTCACAATAATTGATCTTCATAAAACAGTATAACATACCCATAAATAATGGAAAAATGTAACGTGTGATCTATTTTCAAAATAAGAACAGCTTATTTTATACATTTTTTATTATAAGATTATTCACAATACTGATCTCCAACAGCCAATAAATGATCTTTTGTTACAGGAAAAACCATGTATTTGTCCAGAGTTGTTTCAAATTTTTCTCCAAAGATATCTTGAAGGTATCCGTACTGTTCACACTCTTCCAAAAAGCATTTTGTTTCTTTTTCATCTCTTAAAATTATATCTCTCATATCATATTGATCAGTAACGGGACAACTATTTCCTGAATAGATTGAAATCATATTCCAAAGAATGCTGGAAATCGACATTATCAATCCATCTAGCTTGGCATATTCACATCTGCTCTTTCTTTCCGTTTCCATTACCAAAGAGAGCCTTGGAGAAGCTGTCATATAAACAGCTGGATCAAGAGAAATCAGTCTATCTAAACCGCTTTTTTTAACTCTTCTTTTGTAAAAAAGCCATCATCATTTTTTACAAAAGCTGACAAAGCAATATAATAGTTTCTGCAATTGACCATTATCTCAGGATTAGAATAAATAATGTGATACTGCTGCATAAATTTACTTTGCCTTTTCATATATTTTTTTATGTTCTCCTCCGCATCAAAAGAATATTCAGAGCCGCTCCATACTTCCTCCTGCCAAGCCCTATTTTTATTGAACCTTCCAGAAATAACAACTGCACATAAACATGTTCCCAACATCAAAACAAATTCAGCATGTAAATGCTAACTCCCACTCCAAGATTTCTGCTGAAAACCGCAACAATTAACAAAGTTTTAAATACTTTATTAAGACATAATTTTTATTAATAAAAAGAATGCAATTTCATTGACCTTTATTGACCATTACAGTATACTTTTTTTATGCATTCGAAACAGCGATATGTTAGAATGTGAGTGTGGAGCTTTGTATATAGGAGGAATTTAATTATGAATTTAATACCAACAGTTATAGAACAATCATCTCGCGGCGAAAGAGCCTATGATATTTATTCACGGCTATTAAAGGATAGAATCATTATGTTAAGCGGTCCTATCGATGATAACGTGGCAAACTCAGTTATTGCTCAGTTATTATTTTTAGATGCACAGGATTCTGAAAAGGATATTTATTTATATATCAACTCTCCGGGCGGAAGCGTTTCAGCTGGTCTGGCTATTTTTGACACAATGAATTTTGTTAAGGCAGATGTTCAGACAATTGTACTTGGAATGGCTGCCTCTATGGGAAGCTTCTTGCTGACAGCCGGTCAAAAAGGAAAACGATTTGCATTACCGAATGCTGAAATTATGATCCATCAACCGTTAGGCGGTGCACAGGGTCAGGCAACTGAAATCGAAATTGCTGCAAAGCATATCTTGGACACACGTGAACGCTTAAACAAAATTTTAGCAGAACGTACAGGTCAACCAATTGAAGTTATTGAAAAAGACACAGACCGAGATAACTTCATGACTGCTCAGCAGGCAAAAGAGTATGGTTTAATCGATGAAGTAATGGAAAACAGCAGTTCATTAAGCAAATAATAATGGAATGACTTGACTGGGATAATTACTGTCCCAGTTTTTTTGTACTGTCATTAATTTAATCAGGCATCCTATCTGTAATTTTATACTGAATATAGTAAACTGAGAGAAGCAATAAAGTAGAAAGAAGGAATAAACCATGGATATTTCTGTAATTGATGCATCAAAAGTAACTGAAAAGGATGGTTTGGTTATTGGCAAAAAGACCGCTCCAGTTAAAATCATTGAATTTATGAATGTTCGCTGCCCCTACTGTAAAAAATGGTTCGAGGAAAAGGACGAGCTTTTGACTAAATATGTTAATGAGGGCAAGCTTCAACGGATCATTAAACTTTTAGACAAGGAAAAAGAATCCCTTCAGCCCGGCAATGTAATGCATCGGTTTATTAATTATGACCTTCCGGTAAAAGGTTTGACAGATTTACATCAAATGTTTGCCACTCAAGATCAATGGGGGCATTTGCCTTTGGAACAGGTTGCAGAATTTGCCAGAGATAATTTGCAAATTACTGAAAGAGACAATCATACTGTTTCACAAAATGTTATTGCTGAAGCAGAAGCTGCAAATATTAAATTTGTACCAACAGTAGTTGTCAAAGAAGCAATTTTTGATGAAAGTATTACTGATGGAGAATTAATCAATATTATTGAAAGTCACTTGTAAAATGCATCTGACCTAAAAAGATGGGACCAGAGATCTATTCTTAAGAGTATCACCGAATGCTGAATGAATCAGCAATTTTCCGGTGATACTCTTGTTTGGAATTCTATCAAAATTCATCGTTACAGCGAGATTCTAACCCAATCCTCGAATCAGCATATCCACATATGCTTCCGCCATTTGCTTGCCCGCTTTATCCAGTACCATATTGTTGCTTACGCAATGAAAAACAAAGCCCATCAGTGCAATCAAATGCAGTTCTGCTGAGTGTTCATTTGCAGCAGAAAACATACCTTGTTCTTTTCCAGTTAAAATCAGTTGTTGCAATATACCAATTCCCTGGTTATCCTCTTCCATCTTTTCATCTTCAATTTTTGGAGAAGTCATCATGATTGCTTTAAACTTTTCCGGGTATTTCATCATCGTATAAATGAATATTAAGCTGCACATTCTTATCAGCTCATTCGGCTGCAGATGGCTGCTCACTTCAACCGTCTTTTTTACTTCTTCCACTACTTCAAGATACACTGTATAGGAAATATGATTGAGAATCTCTTCTTTATTTTCATAATAATTATAAATAGTTGCGGGAGCATACCCAATTTTTCCGGAAATCTTCCTAATTGAGAGTTTTTCAATTCCTTCAGCCAAAATAATCGCTACAGCAGCATCAAAAATTTTATTTTCAATGACTGTTTTCTCCCGCTCTCTTCGTTCTCTGCTATTCATAAACATCTCTCCCAAAAAATGAACACTGTTCAAAAAATTATTTTTATTAATCATAATTTATAAAGCTATTATTTTCAATCTTTTATTATTTACAAATTCTGTATTTATGATATTATAAGAACAAAATATGAACATCGTTCACTAAAAATACATCGTTCAAAAAGGAGATGCTATTATCGATACTTTGCTCATTTACGATTCTAAAAAAGGTGGAACTAAAGAGATTGTACAATTGATTGCTGATCAACTTAAACAGTCTGTTAACATTTTTCCTGTTGACGATATCCAACTTGCAGATCAACTTTCAGATGCAGCTCAACTTGTTTTTTGTGCTCCAGCCTATGCAGGTCAGCTTCGAAAACCCACCCGTCAGTTCTTAAAGAAATACGAATCGGTTTTTAAAGAAAAAGAGTTATATCTGGTAAATACAGGTATTCAGTTTGATCAGGAAAAAGTAGACGTACAACTTGAAAATATTTTTCCTAAAGCGTTGTACAAACATGCAAAGCTGATAATTTTCGCAGGAACCATTACACGTTTAGAGAAAATGAATTTCTTTGAGCGGATGATTTTGAAAAAGATATTCAAAGATGAGAATATTCCTTTTGATGTACACCACCCTTACAAAAAAATCAATCAGGAAAACATTCAATTTTTAGTGGATAAGCTAAACAGCGAGAATGTCTATTCAAGATGATTATTGGCAATTCAAAAGAAAAAGAGAGCAGATTGGATTATCCGCAAAGGGACTGTGACATAAGTATGTCTGAGACCCCTAAAGCCGAATAAACAGTTGTTCCAGTTGTATAATCCAAGCATTCGTAAGAAGCATAGGAGCAAGTTCTTATATGCCCCTCAGACATGCTTCGAGGATCGGAACGAGGTCCTTCAATTCTTAGCAGCTTTGCCGTTTAGAAATTGATGAGATCGAAACGAAGTGTTGTGTTGTGTTGTGTAGTTGAGAACTGTAGACGCAGAACACTTTATACGAAAACTAAAACGCTAAAAAAGCAAAAAAAGGCTACCCCCTACTAATCGCGTAGTTAGCCAAAATGGTATAGAGCACTTCAATGAATAGGGATTGAGGTGTTCTTTTCATTTGATA
>NZ_JAJDJW010000027.1:0-27730 GCF_020567645.1 Enterococcus sp. CWB-B31 | reverse complement strand
TGTCTTGCGACAAGTAATAATATATCAAGTTTCTTCGCTCAGGTCAATCAAAATATGTCATTTTTTACAACTTTTTTTCAATTCCGATCAATTCCCAATACAATTGACTTTTCATTCGTTTTTCCAACGATTTTATAGATATACATCTTTATTTCCTCTTCTTTATTTTGCATTTTCAGAATACACGATTCTTTTCTGTATTCTATTCATTTAAAAGCTGCGAAAAAAGCTCAAATTCATCTGTTTCACTTATCTTTATGCTTCCTTTATTTGTAAAACCATTATTCCTATAGAAATAAATCAGCTTTTTATTGGAAGAAATGCAGTCTAATCTTAATTCAACAGCAATTGATTCAAAATAAACTTTGATTTTTTTCAGCATTTCAGTACCATAATTCAATCCTCTGTAATCAGGATGAACAATCAACCGATGGATATAAAATATTTTTTCCGCTTGTCTACTTACCTTCCACAACTTCTGATCCCATAATGTAGGAGTATTCCAAACTGCTGCCATCCCTACTATTTTTTGATTTACAGTAAAGAAATAAACATCCCCACGCTGTACAGCACCTTTCAAATCATGTTTATCTGTTCCTTCAAGAACATCAGACCATTGTTGACTCCCTTTACTCTGCAACCATAGAGCAGTATCCTTCATTATGTTTATCGCTATATCAGCTTCTTCTTTTAATACTCTGTGCATTTCCATTCTGTGTATTCCTTTCTTCTTCATTTTATTATGATTAAAGAGAAGCAGGTTAACCGCTGCTTCTCTTTAATCACATACTATTTAAGTATTAAAACATCGGCATGCCTGCCATATCATAGACAGACAGCAGGGCTTTAAGTTTAGAAGGACTTTCCCATCTATATGTATCATTTTTTATCAGGTCTGCTTTACTCTCTTCCATTTCAAAAACAAATAGGGGCAAATCTTCTGTTTCACTGTGTGCATTTGTTAATTCAACTAAGCTGATTGAAGTTACATCCAATTGAATGTTCTTTTTGAAATGCTGTAAAATACTCGCTAATCCTGTCATATCTTCCAAAACTTCAGTAGTAACAAACTCAGATGTTTTTCCTACAGGGTGAATAAGAAATTTTTTCGTTCCATCATGCAGGTTCAGCATGATTGTTCCAGCCACTCTTTTATTAGACAAAACGTTCACCTCAACTGATTATAGTTTTCATAAATATAGGGAATTGTATCATATTTTCTGGAAAAAAACAGAATTATTTTATAAGCAGCTCATCCATTGCTTCATCAATCCATTTAGGCAGTTTCTTTTCCAATGTTGTAAAACCTATTTTTTTATTTTTATTGGTAAAGTATTTTTTTCGGCGATAGCCAGCTTGCAACATCTCATTCTTTAGAGTCCGGAGAGAAAGACTGATTTTTTGGGAATACTCATCAATATCAATAACCTGTACTTGTATTTTATCTCCCACATCCAATACTCCATGGATATTTTTAGTATAGCCTACCTGAATTTCAGAAACATGTATCAATCCCTGTGTTTTTCGATCCAATGAAACGAAAGCTCCATACGGTTGTATCCCTGTAACAGTTCCATCTATAGTCATTCCAATTTTGTATTGCACATGTCTCCCTCATTTCTTCTATATAATAGATGTTTCCATCCAATCAGTTCTTTTAAATCATATCATGTTCCAAAGTTTCTGAATAGAATTTTATTTCGAATTCAGCTTTTTCATTTATCTTTTAGCAAATCTACTTTATACTTTCAATAAGAACATCTTAACAATCTTATATGTAAAGGAGTAGAGCAATGGTAAATTTTGATCATGTATATGAAAGAAAAGGAACAAATTCTGTTAAATGGGATGCTGTTAATAAAATGTACAAAGAAGATGATTTGCTTCCTTTATGGGTAGCTGACATGGATTTTAAAGTTCATCAGCCTATCTTGGATGCGATGATCAGTTATATTAATCAGGGAATCCTTGGTTATACAACTTCCTCTGACTCTTTATATGAAGCAGTTCAGACATGGCAGAAAAAAAAGCACAATTATATAGTAGAAAAAGAAGCAATTTTATTTAGCAGTGGTGTGGTTCCAAGTGTAGCTATAACTATACAAGCATATACTGAAGTTGGTGATGCAGTCCTGATTCATGATCCTGTTTACCACCCTTTTGCTAAAGTCATCAAGAAAAATAAGCGGAGAGTGATCCGACATTCTCTAATAGAAGTAGATGGTAAATTTCAAATAGATTTTGAAAAAATGAAAGAAGCCATTCAAACAAATAATGTGAAGTTATTTATTCTCTGTAATCCGCACAATCCAGGCGGACGTGTTTGGAGCATTGAGGAGCTGAAAAAAATTGGAGAGCTTTGTGCCTCTCATAATGTCTTGATTATCAGTGATGAAATTCATCAAGACTTGATTTTTACACCGGCAGAATTCACAACATTCAATAATGCTGATCCATCATTCAAGGATTTTTCAATTACATTAACTGCTGCTACAAAAACATTTAATTTAGCAGGTATCAAAAACTCAATGGCTTTTATTCATAATACTGAATTAAGAGCAAAATTTAGCAACATTCAGGAAATAAATCAGCAGACTGAAATTAACACGATAGGTCTAATCGGTACAGAAGCTGCCTATCGCTGTGGAGAAGAATGGCTGGATGATCTTTTGATTTACCTGCAAAAAAACATATCAACTGTAGAAAAGTTTTTACAATCAGAAATGCCTCTTGTTAAAATAATGAAGCCCGAGGGAACCTACCTAATCTGGTTGGACTTTTCTGCTTACGCTCTCTCTGATAAAGAGCTTGAAAATAAGCTAATCAAAAAAGGCAAGGTTGTGCTTAACTCAGGGATATCATTCGGTCCAAAAGGCAGTCAGCATATGAGGCTGAATATTGCTTGTCCGAATGCTACTTTGCTGGAAGGTCTTGAGAGAATGAAGACGTCATTTCAAGCTGATTGAGGGTTTGCACTGCTTAAAGACTGAAATAAATAAATTAAAAAAAGGGGGTGTGACATTAGTGTTATGTCTTAACCCCCTAAAATTGAATAAACAGCAGTACAGTCTTTATATGTTTCTTTGGTTAGCTATCTTTTTGTATAGTATAATGCATTGATTTTATTTCATAAAATCAGTCTTATTCTCAGTTTGCATACTATTCTACAAATCTACAAAAAATTCCAGCATTAGCAGCTCTGGTAGTTCAAGATGAGCAAAACCTGTCCCATCCTCTTCTTTTTTATCCTTAATTATTCTGTAATTTCAACTGTATCAATAACAACATCAAATGTTGGCCGATCCTGTCCATCGCGCTGTACTCCAGCGATTTCATCCACGATATTCATGCCTTCTGTTACGTGACCGAAAACAGTGTGGCGGAAATCAAGCCATGGTGTTCCTCCATTTTTATAAGCTTCAATGATTTCAGCCGGAAAGCCCGCACCTTCCAATTGTCCCAACATATTTGCAGGAACATCCTGCTTGTTCACGATGAAAAACTGACTGCCGTTTGTGTTAGGTCCTGCATTTGCCATGGACAAAGCCCCACGCAGATTGAAAACATTTTTTGAAAATTCATCTTCAAACTTTTCTCCGTATATGCTTTCGCCGCCCATTCCGGTTCCAGTTGGATCTCCCCCCTGAATCATAAAATCAGGAATAACACGATGGAAAATAACACCATCATAATAGCCTTTTTTCGCAAGCTCAACAAAGTTTTCTACTGTTTTGGGTGCTTGTTCAGGGAACAATTGAACAGTTATATCCCCTCTGTTGGTTTTGATTATCGCTTTTGGTCCTTTTACATTTTCTAAGTCTAACTGTGGAAATTCACTCACAATAGTTCCTCCTTAAGTAATATTACTAGTTTTATCATACCGAATATTCAGAAGAATTGCCATTTTATTTCCTTAGATTAAGTAAAGCTTTATCTCCTTCACAAATAATCACTTGCTTTTTTTGATTACAAATGCTACTTTGTGAAAAATGGGTACAATTCCATTTTATTTTATTGAATGATGATTTACTGATTTGGAGGAAACAAAATGTCTGAAACACCGGAAATTTATGATATTACAATTATTGGCGGCGGACCGATTGGTCTTTTTGCTGCATTTTATGCCGGCTTGAGAAAAGCCAAAACTAAGTTAATAGACAGCTTACCGCAGTTAGGTGGTCAACTGGCCACTCTATATCCTGAGAAATATATTTATGATGTACCCGGATATCCAGCAATTAAAGCGATTGATCTGGTTGCAAATTTGGAAAAGCAGCTTTCTGTATTTGATCACGATATTCTCTTGGAAGAAGAAGTCACAAATCTTACAAGAAAGGAAGACTATCTTGAAATAGAAACTACCAAAGGAACACATTATTCCAAAGCAATTATTTTAGCTGTCGGCAATGGCTCTTTTCAGCCTAGGCGATTAACAGTTGACGGTTCTGAAGCATTGGAAGGCAAAAACATTCATTACTACGTAAAAGATATAAACGAATTTGCCGGAAAAAAAGTAGCAATTGCCGGTGGAGGAGATTCTGCTATCGATTGGGCCTTAATGCTGGAGTCGGTTGCTGAGCAGGTCTCAATTATCCACCGGAGACCGGAGTTTCGGGGACATGAACATAGTGTAGAAAAATTAAAAAATTCAACTGTTCAAATTTATACCCCATACACTATTGATCAGCTTTGTTTGGAAGATAATTCTTTTAAAGGTATCCAACTAAAGCATACAAAAGAGGATGGCGGGTTTCACTTGCCTGTTGATTCGCTGATTGTTAATTATGGCTTCACATCTTCCCTTGGCCATTTAAAGGACTGGGGATTAGATATATCCCGAAATTCAATTACTGTAGATTCTGATATGTCCACAACACTTCCCGGAGTTTATGCAGTTGGAGATATTTCAACGTATATGGGAAAAGTTAAACTGATTGCAACAGGATTTGGTGAAGCACCGACTGCAGTCAACAATGCTTTACATTTCATTAAACCTGATGCGCGCACTCAACCTATGCACAGTACCAGCCTTTTTGAAAAGCTTGAACCTCATAAAGAAATTTTGCAAAACTAGTGTATTGACCAATTTAAACCTAAGCTATGCTTCTCATCCAAGAAATGTACAGCCGATCCAGTAGTATTACATATGAGACTGCTGGATCGACGACGAACATCCGAAGAAGGGTAGAAGCAAGCTTTTAATACAAGTTTAAAGCTGCTCCTTCTTGTTATTGAAGCATACAAGTTAACATTTTCTATCATTGAACATCATTTATAGACGATCTTTTAGTGTAATTTATAATTTGGTTAGAGCACTAGGAAAGCTGTCCATTAAAATATGCCCCGCCATTCAGGTTAATTGCAGATAACCCCTGGATGAACGCGGCATATTTTATTTTTAATTCATCTCTTTATGCCAGTCGATAATCGCCTGTTTCACTTTTTCAGTCAGATGCTCTGTTGACTGATCACTTATGCGCTCACCTTCAAACAGTACATAATAAGTTTGCGCGCACAATACACATTCATTCATACAGGAATACGTCACTACATCAGCATTTTGCTGGATGAATGAATCTTCTAAGAGAGCTGCTGCTCCTTTAGCCAGATTTTGCTCACAACATTCAATTAAAGGATTCATGTTCTTCTTTCCTTGCTTTTTTTAATACAATTATTATACCATTGATGTATTATAGTAAAAAAATAGTCTTGGAGGAAATAATATGGTTATAGAGGGAAATGAGTTAGAGCAAACCGCACGTGCATTGTTGAAACAAAGAGGGGTTGAAGTGAAAGATATTGCTGAGCTGGTCATGTTTCTTCAGGAATCTTATATTGATAAGCTTGATTTAGATATTTGTATAGAAAATGTAGAGGCGGTTCTCACCAAGAGAGAAGTTCATAATACTATTATCACAGGTATTCAGCTGGATATCCTTGCTGAAGAAAATAAACTGCTGCAGCCTCTTCAACAAATTTTGACAGATGATGAGGGATTATACGGAATTGACGAGATACTCGCTCTGTCTATTGTAAATGTCTATGGTTCAATCGGCTTCACTAACTACGGTTATATCGATAAAGTTAAACCAGGTATTCTGGCTAATCTGAACTCTCACGATGGTAAATCTGTTCATACTTTCCTGGATGATATTGTCGGCGCAATTGCTGCATCTGCCGCAAGCCGTTTGGCACATTCTCAGCCAAATAAAAGCAGAATTACACAATAAATTCATAAGACAACCCTAATTTAAAAAAATATATGCAAACAATTAACTGTATGGCGACCGAAAATCGAGCGGAAAGATTCTTTACAGGTCCTTTTTCCTACGATTAGTTAAGAGAGCTATTTGCGCTCTTTTGTGGATTAAAGCAGATTCAAACAAAACAAGAGTAGAGCCTGAATCTTCAATGATTTATTTTCTACTCTTGTTTTAATCGTTTTATAACTTAATTTGCTGATACAGCCATTTTTACGGCTTGAATTGCATTGAAGTGATGTATTTTATAAACAATCGTTTGTTCCTGCCATACAACAGAGTTTGTTTGATACTCGCCATTTTCTCCTACTTCCAGTCGAATGGTTCCATCTGTATTTGGTGCAGGAAGAGTATTTTCTTCCAAATAATTTACAACTTCTTTTCCTAAAGATACAGGATTTTCACCCTCAATATTGGAGGCTTTAATTGTCAGATTCCAGTTTCCCTCCGGCCAGGTCAGATAGCTGGAACCAGCTGCTCCCTGTTGGTAACCTGTCAAACCAAAGCCCAAATCAACTTCCTGTCCGCTGTAATCTTCCAACTTTCCAACAGCATTTTTTGCTTCATCAGCTGAATTAAAGCTCACTTTTTCAAAAGAAGCAATTGGTTTTAAGGAATTTAACTCTGAACTATTTACATTAATTGGTTGGTCTTCTGCATAATATAAAATACGAAAATTCGTTTTCTCTGTTATCGGTGTTGTTGCTGCACTGATATATTTTTTTGTATTGGCTGTCAAAATGAATGTAGGCAGGTTGTCTGCTGGAAAACTTGCAGCCAGTTGATCAAGTACCTGCTTTGCCTGTTCTTCAGGTGATTCAGTAGTTATTTCTGATGTAGATGCGCTAGAACTTGACGATGACTTTGGAGTTTCCGATGTTTCACCTGACTCGCTTTGATTCTTATCAGTACTATCTGACATACTTGTTGTGCTGACACTGGTTTTTGTAGAGCTATCCGTATTATCGGATCTATTTCTGCAGCCTGCGATCACTCCACCAACTATTAACAATGTCAGTGCTGATAAATAATATTTCTTTTTCATATGATCTCCTCCTCGTATTTGCAGACAATTCAAAATATATTCACCTAGAACCTCCAACTCTTTAAATATGAAAGGATTTATAACCTGTTTTTGTTCTCCTCCCCCCTTGTAACAACTTAATTATGTTATTTTAGGTGGCGAATCGAGCTCTTCACAGTGAGAATCATTGAGTTACAATGATTATTCTAGCACATTTCTTTGCTGCACTTTTTATCGTCGAAATGCTCAATGATAGCAGCTCTCTGTCAAACATTCATAAGCTCATACTATTCGTTCATCCTTAATAATGAAAGCTATCGATAAGCTTTCGTATAAACTACACCGATTATTTAATCGGTCAGTTTGTCATAGATTCTTCTGAATTACCATTCTGCAGCGTCTATAGTTTTTGAGGACTCAATTGAAGCATATCACACATCAATTTTTATGAAAAAAGAAAGGCTTATTTTGTTTTCATAAATAATATAATGATTCCTCCTCCAGAAGTAAAAAAGGAAAATTTTTAGCTATCTATTCTCAAATCATCTTCACTATTTCGTCAAATCCGGGAAGCTTCTATCAGTTATTCTTTGAAAATTGATAATAAATCCTTATTTTCTTAAGTGATTTATTAAAAAAATTGGTTTCTAGGAAAATACATCATATAATTTGACTGCAAAAAAAGAAGCAGGCTCTTCCTCCCTATCAAACAGGGATAAGCTGCTTCTCTTAGTGTATTGCAAATCAGTTTCCTCAAAAAATTTTTACTGAAAATCTATTATTTTATCTACTTTTGTTACAGTAAGTTTCTCAGTATCAAAATATCTCTGATCGATATTTTAATCATAATCTGTTGTCAGGTTATCAATACCTAATGCTTCCATTCTGCGAAACTCACTTTGGGGAACTCCCCACAAATGAACAGACAACCCTTTAGCCTGTGCTTTGGCAATCATATCAACTTTGGAAACAACTCCGCTATACTGAATATCCAGACCAGCATTTACACCTAAGCCACTCACTTTATTAATCATTTCAGTATCAATAGTATCGCCTAAAAGCTGTACCTGCATTTGAGGAGCGCGTTTCTTAATTTCCTGTAAGTTGTTAAAATCAAAGGAAATAACTACTGCCGTATTGGCAAAGCCATACTGATTAATCAAGCTTACCAGACTGTCATATTCGGCCCCAGATAAATTCTTAGCCTTCATTTCTATAAACGGGACACTCTGTTTGCTGCCCATTATTGTCAGATATTCTTCCAAAGTTGGAACAATCAACTGGCTTTGATCGTAAGATGACAGGTTCGCTCCTGTATCAATTCGAAGTTCTCTAATCTGAGCCAGAGTCATATCACTGATTTTTCCCTTACCGTTTGTCATCCGGTCAACAGTATCATCATGCATAATCACCCATTTTTTATCTTTGGTCAGCCATACATCTGTTTCAATTCCCCAGGAACTTGACTGCTGGAAAGAAGGCAGCGAGTTCTCCGGAGCAACCTGATGATTCCCTCTGTGAGCAACGTATCGTATATCATCCATCATTTCATTCACTTCAATGTCCTGAGAGGAAATATAGCCATCCTCTGTTTTATAAACTTTTTGATCTGAGTTAAAGACAACTGCAGTAACGTACGCCATACTATTGGATCCTAATTCACTAATTTTCTGAGTCAGTTTTCTGTCTTTAAACAGTGTTGTTTCCTGCAAAACTCTTATACGAACCGGATGAGTCATATTTATCTCTGTTGTACCTGCAGCACTTTGTGCACTCAAACCGCTCACCGTAGTCAGATAGGCTGAAGCAGTATACATGCCATTGGTAAAATTAAAATCTTCATAATCCAGCTGAACTTTATATGAATCATCCGCTTGTCGTTTGGCTTCATACCACCTCACATCACTTTGATCCTCTTTTGTCCAGACAGGAACTGAGAGTTTTTCTACATCCGCACGACTATCAACAGAAATATTTACATCAAACTGTCCACGTGCTGCCAACGTTCCATCTATTGTCGCCTGAATACTTGGCTCGTAAACAGTAAATTCTGCCAACAGAGCTTGTTCTACTTTTCCGCTCTTTTTGGTAATTATGATATCTGTTTGGTAATTACCTGTTTCCTGATGATTTTTTACCAGAATATCACTTTGCCATGTATTAGTAGACGGGTCATACGTTCCCTCATAGCGCTGGATATCATCAGGTCCATTTTTTAAGCCCCAAGTTAGAAATTCGACTCGCTCAATATGATACATGCTGGAAAGATCAGCAATAATTCGATAATTTGACTGTTTTTTATCACTATCAACCAGTTCAAAAACAGGTTTAGTTGCAGGCAGAATAAGCGACGTTTCCAGGCTCCCCTTCTGCACAACACTGGTAAGCAGCTTTTCTGAAAATAGTGGATTTACACGAATTTCACCAGTCTGAGCAAATAAATTCTCATTAGAATCAGTTAGATATCTTTGCGGATATATAAAATCCGGTTTAGATAATTCATATCCTTCATAAGAGGAAGCTGTCTTTCTATTTTGATAATCTAATCGATAATAAGACCAATAGCCAAAAATCACACTGACTGAAACAATGATCAACAGTGCTGAACCGTATGTCAGCCATAACTCTCGTTTTTCCCTTTTCTTCATTTCTGCCTTCTGAGCAGCTTTTTTCTTATTTTTATGTACTTTGGTGTGCTTTTTTTCCATTTTAAATCCTTTCACCATACAAAAAAGTTTATCTTTTCTCAAATACTATATAGAATCAATTCGGTATTTATTATTGAATCGGCTATACTATTATTTATTTTAATCAAATAATAGTATTCTTTAGTATAATATAACTAAATTAAATAACCTAGACCAAATTGAAAGATAATCTGGATTTTTTATCACTACCAATAAAAACCGACTTATAAAAAATAATTACGAACCAAAAGGTCAGAAAACATCTCTATTAAAACAAAATAATAATTAAGTTTTTTAAAATTTAATTAAAAAAACAAAAAAAAGAACACTGTTTCTAAACGTAAAATGCTGTTAATACTCCGTAATCCATTTCACTTCTAAACCAGTTGTTCTATATTAAAGATTTTTGGATAAAAAAGAAGACATTTATTTTCCTTTACAGTTTTAGGATAAAATATCTTCAAGAATCATTTTTAGTTTAAGCTTTTAGTTTCTAACATATTTCTTCTGGTTCCTTCTTGCTGTTTTAATCTGGTCACAGAAACAGTCAAACATTCTTTCTTCTCTTTTTCTATTTTGTTTGAACAGAAAATCTTTTACAGAAGCTTCTTTCATTTTTGAATCTAGATCGGAAAATAGCTCTAATGGAACCCAGTGTAAAAAAAGGGTACAGCCATTCCATAAATTACTAATAATATTCGAGGTACTTACTCTCATTTTATTAATCCCCCAAAAAACAAGTCCAATAAAGATGAAACCTATTACTAACCCAAATAATCAGCAACTGTGTTCATTCAAAATGCCGTTTTATCAGACACATAATAGGTTACACAATCCAGTATTCCTATTATAATCAAAATTGTCAAAATCCAGACAATACATTTCAAAGAGCTTCCGGATATAAAATTAATAACAAAATCGGCTGTTTTTTCATATAATTCTCCTGAGCAGCTATCTCCAAGGTAAAGGTAGAGGTTTTGCAGTTACTGCTTTATTCATCTGATTCCATAGCCAAAGATAACAGAGGAATGAATCGGATATTTCTGTTCCCTAACTTCATCATTGCTGTTTCCTTCCACCGTATAAACAGTCCCCTCTTCACATTTCACTACCAGCCCCACATGATCACTGATGCCATCTGATTCCCAATCAAAAAATATAATGTCGCCTTCACCTGGTTCGACTCCGCCTGGTTTCCATTTATTGTCTGCTTTAAATCGGTTGACCTCTGAAGGACAATATGAAAATCTCAAGTCACCTCCCCCTGCCTGATCCGCACACCATGAAACGAAAACAGCACACCATTCTACCCTAAAAGGGTAACCATACCATGACCAGAATTTCTGCCCGCCTTTATTGCCCAGCTCTTTCAATGCAATTTTTACTAAATCTGATTGATCATTATGCATGGGGGACTGTTCCTCCATTCCATGAAACGCTTTATACCAGTGTAACGCCAACTCCTGTCTTTCAGGATGATCTTCTCTGGGACGCTCTCTATTTTTCTCATAAGTTTGAGCAGCTGTTCTTACATCATCCAGCTGTTTAAATTCTGCAAAGGAATACGGATGGCTTTTTGTTGGAATATATCCTCTTCCCGGACCACTCAGTTCCCAGTCAATCACTTCTACCTGTACTGGAATTGTTTTATAATCCCCTCTAATCCCACTTTGTTCAAGCTGATTTAACAGCACTGATTTAGGCGTCCATTGAATTAAGCCATATCCATTTCCAGCTCCATGTTCATCTATGTCTGCGTTAAAAGTATGTCCGGTTTCCTGATCAATATTTCCAAGTATTCCTGCACGGGCAGCCTCTGAATATCCTTTTTCTCCTAAAAGACACCAGATCAGCCAGGCATTTTCTTCTGCTTGAGAACTTAGAACTGGCAGCAGTGGTTTGCTTTTCCCACGAGCTAAACTTCCACTGAAAAACAATAACACAAAAACAAATATGAAAATGGAGAAAACAATAATAGCTCCTAATTTTGGAATGACTTTCATTCAAGCCTCAATTCTTCAAGTTCCTGGTAAAACATCTGTCTCTCTTCTTCTGATGACTTCACGATAGTGCCTCTCTGTTTATCCCCTCTCAGGGCTACCTCTTCCTCTACTATATAATTAGAATTCTTCAGGCGTTTCAATCCTCCCTCTGAATATTGTCCGTAATCAGCTTCAACTAAGTTAGGACTAACATCATTTTTTTCAGCTTTTTCCATATATTTGTCTCCTGCATGAAACTCATTCGTTCGGTTTATTTCCTTCATAAAATCAGAACTTTTATCATCCTTTTGAATTTCCACTATCTGTTCATGTCGGACAGGAGCTTGATCAATAAATTCTGCCTTATTGTTTAAGCTGACTTCGTTGAAATATTCTTTCTGTATATCTTCAGCATGCAAGTGTAATTCCATTTCAGAAATTTCTCTAAAATGCATACCCACATGTTCCGATTGAATCATTTCAGCCGAATAATGCGACAATTCCCTTGGTCTATCGACCAGTACTTCAACATTTTTCTGATTGATCTTTAAAGATTTTAACATTTTTTTGTCCATCTGTTCGATATAAGTAATCCGTCTGCCTGTGATAAAACTTATTAGTTGATTTCTATATTTCACGACAATAATTATTACAACAGCTTTACTAAACGATCCCAGAACACTGCTTACCAGAGAACTACCTCCTGCCATTGCAATAATTGAATGATCAATAAGCATCATCATGAAGAAAAACAAATACATAGCCAGTGACATAAACATACCGACGAAAAATATCAGGAGAACCTTTCCTAAAAGATTAAATAGTGAACTGGAAAAGGCTGGAATCAGACTGATAATACTGAGTAGGGGCAGCGCCAGTACAAGACAAAGTACAATAATCTTAAGAAAAAAATTTAAACCCGCCATCAACATTAACGGCAGGCCAATAAATAAGTTGCTGACCCATGCATAAACCGAAATAAACCATTTGTCCAATGAACCGTCAGGTGTCATATAACGGTTTATTTTACTTTCTGCTTCAACCAGCAATTTTAACCCTTCCTTGATAGCTTGATCACTTGCCTGATCATCTGTATAAAGAAACTCATCAAATCGCTCTTCATGAATTGAAGTTCCAAAATTCACCATAGAAAAGGATTGTTGAATAGTCATCTTAAAATAAGCTTCTCTAATTTTTTTAACAGATGCGTCTGTTCCTGCTTCTATTTTTGTCTGTGAACCATCATTTTCCCAAAAAGGAAGCTCAACTGCCTTTGTCATAACCTGTTCAACTTCACCAAAAATACCTGCAATATCTTTCAGGTATTCGTCTCCATTTGAATAAATGACAAAGTTTACTCCTATTACCAGGAAAAGCGTAAGCAGCTTTCTGAAAGAGTCCTGAGGGCTTTTGAATGCATATATTAAGAAAATCATCCCCAAAGCAATGATAAATATTACTACACCCACTGTACTGAATAATGACTGATAAAGTGCCGTTGCGATGTTAAAGACACTGTCTATTGTATTTTCAAATACTCTGTTGCCCATAAAAATTTGGAGACTGAGATCCACCATTTGATAAATCCAACGATTTAGAACCAATCCTGTATTAATCAGAAAATTAACTAGCTGATACATTTCTTCGCTGCCGGAAACCCACCAATCACCTTTTGTATTTATAAGAGAGAGATAGGAATAAATTGAAAATTTCTCCATAATCAATACTCCTTAGACAAACATAGTCTCAGCTTTGCTTCCACTTGTTTCTTTTACTGTATCAAATGTTGCTTTGATTTCTGGAAACAGGCAATGAACACTGATTTTTTGAACATCTTTATAAGGATCAAGCATAAGGCACTGACCTTTTTTCATACCCGAAAGCCACTCACGATTCTGTTCAATGACATCTACTCCAACATGTTTCAATATTTTATCTTCTTCCTTGGGTTCGTTGAAAGCAAAAATGGTTCCAAAATTTCCATGGTCGTCTTCACTTGTCACATCAGTTACTGATTGAGTGGAATAGATCAGCATGTTGTTTTGACTCCTTCCAACTCTCTTGATTGAATTCAGTATTTTTTTGCCTACTGATGAAGTATTAAAAATCCAAGCTTCTTCGAATACTTCGAAGGTCTCCTGTTCATCATTCATCGAACCAAACTTTTCGCAAAATTTTCCCAATGGAATCATTAAAGCCAGACTTTTCCTTTCACTTTGCGAGTAATAATCTGGATTATCATTTTCTTTTGGAATAGATAAACCCAAGACTCCAATAATCGTAATTCGTTTTTCGAAGCTTAAGCCAGCACTTTTCCCATCACTAAATCCCAAACGTAATACACTGCCTTTTATTTTTTCATCCAGAAGATTGCCGATCTCGCTGACTTCTTTTTCCTTATGCATTTTTAGACGGTCAATCACATGAAGCATCCCTACATCTTCTCCTTCTGTCCGCCGCTCAACAATTTCTCTAATTGCTTTGGAAACTTCTGATTGTCCTAAACGTGTATCTTCGATATTAATAATTTGATGAATCATTGCTTCTGCCGTATCTTTCGCATCTGCTCCTTTTAGAAAAGTAATCGGGTCAAGAACACCCCAATTATCAGAGTTTTCAGGATCAAATGTAACCAAATGGAATTTTGACACTAAATCATAGTAATAAGGATATTTTTGTTTATTAGCAGCATTCGAAAGAAACTTTTGATACTGCTTGATCTTTTCTGTCTTTGGATCAACGAACAGACCTTTAACATCCAACATCGAAATAAATGTAAATAAGAGACTTACAAGAAATGTTTTCCCCATCCCTGTTTCTCCTGTCACAGCTATATGCGGACTGGCTGTTCCCATCTCCTCATTCCATTTATTGGCAGTGAATGGATTTGAGAGTATGATATTCCGACTAGAGTATATTGCGCTCCTCAAACTTTTGGCACTGGATAAATGCGGGTCTACCCGACCGATGTACCATCCGCTCCTAAAACCGACTCGCTGGTTGACAGCTAAAAGATTTTCGCAGAACCCCTCCACACTGGTTGTCTGTATCCATTTGGTATCAGTAGCTTCAAGCCCCACACCTAAAAGATTTTTGTAGTAAAGATAAACTTGTTGAAATTGTGCTTTGGAAAGTTCAATCCCCCGTGCTTTAAATACCGAAACAACAGCATTAATTCTTTGTCGGCACTCTTTTTCATTCCTTGCATATATTGCAATACAGCCCAACCAGTTTACAATTTCTTTGTCGGCATCTACCTGCCTCTTTAAATCTTCTACAACCACCCTGCTTTTAGCAACTTCATCACTTTCGTTATTGCCTATTGATCTACTTTCTTTTACAACATTTTTCAGACGAAGTGCAGAACGCTTTGCCTTTCCTTCTACTCCAAAACTGCCTTTCAACTCCTGAAATTTCACTTTATACCTTAGCTCCACTGGAAAAGGGACTGTCTGCAGCACTTCAGCTACATGCATCCGACTTATATTTAAAGGTGTATCAGAGATCGGAAGAAACGCGACTGTACTTTCGCCTTCGATGCTTCTTAAAGAGAGCATACCTGCCCGGGAACTCGGATCAATAATGCTGTCAGTCATGTTTTCCAAAGTGATATGTTCTGACTGTTGTTCAAAAGTATGCGGCATGTTGCGAATAAAATTTAAGCGGTTTAGATAATACATTTCGCTTTTGCTTAAAGACATACCTTGAAACAGCGACATTTTTCTTAACATTAATTCCTGTAATTCTCTGCAGGAATCAAAATCACTATCTGAAATATCCATTTGGTAGTTTAATTTGTCCATTACTGTTTTTCGAATTCGTTCATACGAATACCTAATTCCGTCTTTAACTGAACCAGTTTCAAGTTGTGATTTTAAAGGGACACCGATTATCCAGTCGTATGTATAAATCATTCCCATCTCATTTTGAAGAATCTCAATTGTATTTTTGGCATAATAGTTTGCTGTAGCAAAACAGTCCTCACTAAAAGATTTCTCCAGCTCTTTAAAACGATCTTCCAGTGTCATATCACGTGGAATCATAAAAATATCGACTTCGCCGCAATCCTTGAGTTCACTAATTAAATGCTGGAACTTCTTTTTTAATTCTTTCTTTTTATTTTCTGCCGTCGGAGGTATACTTATCGAACGCAGCCGATAATACGCCCATATTTCATTGTCGCACGTATACATCATATTATTTTTTATATACCTTAATGGAAAATTCAGCTTCAATCACTCACACTCCTTAGTAACCAGGTTCAGAATCCTGATTTGATGAAACCACTCTAGATTTTTTCAAAGACAATTAACTCTTTTAGTTCTTTTACAGCTTCATTTTGATTAATGACTTTCTTTCCCAACTTAAAATCAATAAAATAAAATAGAGCATCTATCATGTAAACAGAAATTTTTAACCCATCAGGTTCAATTTTTCCCCAAAGAAAAACTGCACCAACAGGAATAAGTATATACGCAGCAAAGCTCAGCCCCTTGATTAAACTGAAAAGCCACATAACCGGACGAAAAACTGTTAATAATAAAAGAAGGGTTACGCCAAAAACCATAATTTTTGTTAATTCAACCGGGTTCTCTAAAGTAAATCCGCGCCACAGCTTTTGAATCATAAAGGGAACTGTCAAAGCTTTTTTATAGTTATACAATTCTTTTGTTTTCATCGGTCAGCCTCCGAATATCTTCTTAAACAGCTCACCAATCCCATTGAAAATTGCTGCCGGGTCATTAGCCATAAAAAAGATAAACGCAGCTACTACAATAACACCAACCAGAGGACCAATCTGTTGTTTAGCTGCCAAAATAATACACAATATTAACGCAACCAAACCAACACCTATCTGAACTTCTGCTGTAAAATAATTACTTAATCCTGAAAGACTGGGTAATGCTCCCAGCAAATAACTGACTCCTGTTTGCTGAATTTGTACAAATGTTACTCGCATGAATTAGAAACCTCCTAGATTATGTGTCAGCTCTTTGATTTTCAACTGTCCATTTTCTTTAATCAGCTGCATTGAGAAATTTTCTTTATGTGCGAATCCTGATTTTTCTTCAGTAAAATTTGCTTTGGAATACACAGTAAAATGGGTTCCCTGATCAAATGCTTCCATCATCTCAAAATCTTTCAGCTGAAAGTTCCCACCTAGAGATTCTGCTTCGTCCATCAAATAGGACAACTCTTCTCTTGAACCGCCTGCATACTTTGCATAGAAAATAGCAAGAAACTGTTTGATTTCTTCTATTTGTTCATCGTTAACTGCTGTATCATGCAGTTCATTTCTAACTAGCTCATTCGTTTCAATTTTTCTCTGCTCCAAGTCCTTAAAATAAGGATAGGAAATAATTGAAAACAGGCCGTCTTCTCCAATAAAATCAATCGCAAGATAAACCGTTTGTTCTTCCCAGCTATATTCGAGATATGTCTCCCACTCATTTTCATTTTGTCCGGATACTTGTCTCACTTGCTCTTTGGGTATTTCCAATGAATAAGTTACTTTGTAACATGCAGTGGAAAAAGTATCCTGTTTCTTAACTTCGCTTAATTCGCTGGAAACCAGAACCCTCTTTACTGAGGAAACCTCCTGATTAAAAGAAACTCCCTCAATGCAAAAGTTTTTTAATTGTTCAGCCCGTTCGACCATAGCTGAACTATCATTTGAGAGGGGAATATACTGATCAATGAAGCTTTGCATAAATCGGTTCATTTCAAAAGGATATCCGTCAGTATTCATCGCCATTGATTGTAAATCCAACTGTTCAGTCATTCTATTTTGTGTTGCTGAAACTTTTTCAACCTTTGCTCCTATTCCAAAGGTTCTCATTAAAGCAAATAATCCGCTGCATAAAATCACCACTATAATTGATATAAAAATACGATCAACTTTCTTTGCTTCCACTTTTCTGATGGAGGGTCTTTTTATTTTTTTATTTTTGGAGAACAGTCTAGGCTTCTCAGAACTTTTTTTATGATTTTCCCACACTCTTTTTTCTGTATAATCAGCCGCTAATTCTTTCAGCAGTTCAGCAGGAATCCCTTCAGTTTCAAGCATAAAATCTGAAGAAGCATCACTTGTTGTTCTTTCCAGTTTTTTTTCTTCATTCGCATCTGCTGCCTGCTGATTCTCTAAAATTTTTCTTCTCAGAAAATCTATT
Source organism: Enterococcus sp. CWB-B31 (assembly GCF_020567645.1). NCBI lineage: Bacteria > Bacillati > Bacillota > Bacilli > Lactobacillales > Enterococcaceae > Enterococcus > Enterococcus sp. CWB-B31. The sequence goes on along the minus strand of NZ_JAJDJW010000027.1, from coordinate 9,607 downwards.
TGCTCGATCTTTTTACGATTAATATAGTGCTCTCCTGCTTCATCTACAATTAACAGCTCATGGTCATTGACATAGAAGCGATCTTTCAAAATATATTCCTTCGTTAAGCTATTATTGTACGAATAAAAATCATATTCACTACTTTCACCATTCTCCAAAAAAATAGAAATTCTATACCAGTAAGTTCTGTCTCCCTTTTCTGTAAACAGCTCTTCTGTCCAATCATTTATAGCAACGGAGAAATCTGCCGGTTCTTCTGTAGTACTCTCCATATTCTCCCTTTGTTGCAGCCTATATATTGTTTCCTCTTTTCTTTTAAAAAAGAAAACAGTACTTATATATAAGACCAGCAGGAAAATAAGGCCACCTGCCAACAGCCATTGTGTATCTACGATCATTTCCCCACATTCCTCCCACAAATAAAAAACTGTCTCATGCTATCTGTTTAACTAGAGAGATAGAAACATCTGATTTTTTTAGATTTGTCTTAACCAAACGCTCAATATAAAGGCTGTCTATCATTTCTTTCACACTCTCTCATTTTTCATATTTTTCTTCTTATACCACAAGAACAGACTTCCTAAAATCAGACATATTCCAATAGCACTGATATTTCTTGCTGCATCTCCTGTATCCGGGAAACTTCCTTGTGGTTTAATTTCATTTTTGGGTGGTGACAATGTAACAATATTAGATGGAATCATTTCTTCATTGAGCATCAGACTCATCTGATTTTTAAACAGCTTTCCTTCATGCTCTGGGCTCTGTTGATATACCGTGTCAAGTATCCATGACAATGCCGTCCTTTGGAGTTCATCTGCATACTTTTGATTGACGGACAAAACTACTGTCTGCCCCTTCACTTCAACTGAAGTCTTTTCTGTCACATCCTTTCCTAATTCATCATAGATTTTTGAGTCCTTGTAAGAAAATCCTTCCGGCAGTTCATCTGTGATTTTAATTGAGGTATCTGTCTGGTTATCTCCCAAATAAATCTGACCCTTAAACGTCACCTGCTCTCCATTTGTTAATAAATCATAGTGATTAATTTCAGTTCCATTTTTATTGATAATGGATTTAAAAATGGCATTCTCTTTAATTATGAAATTCTTAATTGGTGTCATTTCTGATTCTTCGGTAACCGCTTCAACTGAACTCTCTGCTTCATCCAATAAATAGCTTTTCTTACTGCCATTAATAATCAAACCATTTTCAAATAATTCAACTTCATGAACAGCATCATTTGTTTCAGGAGTATACACAAAATGATATTTATTCTGATTCAACTGATAACCTGTCTTAGTTGAAATTTCTTTTACATAATAGCGTTGACCGGACACTAACTTTTCCAAACAACTCCCTGAACCATTGTGGATCTCAATTTTGGAAATTAATGTATCTGCTTCAATTTTATTGTCTTTGTCTATTTCAAATGCTTCTGTGTGGTACAAGCCAAATACAGCGCCTTCTGCCGGAGTAAAGCTGCCTTCTTTCTGTTCAAAAACTTTATTTACTGTCAGCTTCACTTCCTGCAGTTTATTCTCCTGCTTACCAGCTGCAGTCATTTTCTGATTATTGCTTACTGCTTTCAACATAACAATGACTGGTTCTGAAGAGAGCTGGATACCGAAGGGAGCTTCAATTTCTGTAAATGCATACTCACCAGCGTATAGATTCTCAATGCTTGCTTTACCTTCTTGATTCGTTGTAATTAACCCATAGTCATGACCTCGTTTTTCAACTATTTCTCCATTTGGCAAAAGAATATCTTTATTTGCAGTTACCTGATAAACAACATCTTTTTGCGGCTGTTTTGTCCAAATCAAATGATTGGAATTTTCCAATTCAGCTTCAACAGGCAATCCTCCTGAAGACTTAAGACTAGCCGGATTTGTTTCCACACCCGAAAGCTGATCGGCACTCTTATAGATAGTAATACTTCCTTTTTGAAGTTTCGTTTGGTTCACTACTTTATTTGTGGACTGGTTCTGATTGTTAATAGTTGCAACTCCGTTGTTTACAATTTCTTCTGATTCCCCAAGCTCTTCAATAACTTTAGTAGTAATTTGAAGTGTGTAGACTTCATTTTTCATTGACATCCCGCTTAAAAAATCTGCATTTCCGTTAAAAAGAACAGTATGCGTATTTTTATCATAGGTAACGTCTTTTGCTTCAATTTCTTTATTATTCTTCAATACCTTGGCAGATTGAAAGGATACCTGAGGCGGAAGCTGGTCGCTGATTGAAAAGTGCTCATACTTTGAAAAAATATCCTGATATAATTCATTCACCTGCTGATCAATTTCATAAATCAAAGTATCTCCCGGAGCAGTTTCTTTCCCATTAATGTTCGTTCCTTCTTTATTAACAACACGTTTAACAGGCTTTTTAATCTGCAGTTTTGTTTCAGGGACTTGCGTAACAGTTTCATTCGTTTCCTTCTTTACTCCATCTATAGAAATTTCGGCGACATTTGTCAGCTGAGCTGTTCCATTTACAAAAGTTAGTTCTGCTTCCGGTAAAATAACCGCTTTAATCACCGTTGTATAATAATGATTATAAAATTCAGATTTTAGCAATACAGCTTTTTTTGCTGAGTAAGTCAATTTATTTTCTTCAATGGTGAAATCAAACAAATCACTGCAATTTTTTCCGGTTTCATCAAACACTTCCGCACTGTTAATTTTAAAAACAGTATCCAATATATCTTTAAATTCATAACTTTTATAATAGAATTCCTCATATTCATCAGGAACCTGATGAGTAATCGTATATGTCTGTTCTTCTTTACGATTGACCAGTGTATTTTGATCTACCAGCTGTTCATCTGAATCACTATTTTTCTTAATCGGCTGCAGTGTTTCCGTTCTCAAAGGCTTTTTAGCTATGTATCCGAAATAAGCTCCCTGATATCCCGGATCTCCTGCATAGTCTTTTTCAAAGTTCAGATTCTCATAATCCCAGCCAATCAATGCTTTATCCACACACCATTTAAATCTTAGAGCACTTTGATTACTGTATAAAAAAGTAAAGGTCGCAAATAAATCACTGTTTTCAGAGCTGTTTCCTGTAACATCAAAAAACTTATATTCCTCGGCTAAATTCATATAGTTTATCCAGTTATCCGCATCTGCAACATAAATCTTTTCAATCGCAGCTGATGTTTCTTTGGAAAATTGAACTCCCTGACCACCATCAATATCATTAATCGTCATAAATCCTGAAACCTTTACCGGTTTGTCCGTATTATGCTCTACAAATGTCCATTCCTGATCAACAAAATCATATCCTTGAGCAAAATGGCTGATATCCTGTTTTGAATAAGAAATATATCCCTGGTAGCGAGAAAACTGCTGCCAATCTTTAATAGTAATTTTTAAATCCAGTTCCTTTCCATTGAAGCTTCCTACATTTGAATAAACAACCCCGCTTGTTCCCTTATTTGTTTCCAGTGGTCTTAGCGAAAAATAAGACTCATCTTCAGTATCAGTCCAAGCAAATTTGGTTGTTGTCCAGCCTTCACCGAATGTTTTAACTTTTGTCACTCCTTGATTATATTTCGCAATAAAACTGTATTTACTGGTCACTGTTTCTCCAGCTTTTGGAATGGACACATTTGGGGCATCAAAAATGGAAGCTGCTACTGCAGACTTTACTCCGGTTAACAAACACAGCAGTATAAGTAAACTCCCTATAAACATATGAAACACTCTGCTTTTCATCACTTTTTCTACTCCTCTTCCTTCTGAAATTTAACGATACAATATTAACCAATCCTTACCTTTCCTGTTCATTACTGGCTTAACTCATTTTTTTGAATAATCTTTAAAGCGACTGGAGGCAATCTCCTTTACTTTTGGTAAACTGCCGTCTCTTAATTAAGATACTCAAATCAGAGATATTTTTATTTTAAATCACAAAACTTTTTCTATTTTTATCAGAAATATGATTCAGCTGTACAACAAAAAAACCCTTTCCATTCGAAAAGAGCTTAATTAAGTGGTTTAAATAAATTAATTGCTAATGTTGTCAGCATGATCTATTTGTTTAGCCTCAAATGACGCCAAACATACCTGCAATGATCAGAAGCAAACCTAAAAAAGCTTTGATTAACAACTTTTCTTTAGACACAAAATAAGAAACACCCATGTTTCAGAAGAAAGAGAAGAAATGATTACCCATATTCTAGCGCAAGCCAGAGCGCATCGAGAAGCAAGAACAGTGGTATTTCATTTGTATCGATTCATTCGAGGAATGGCACGACTGTTGGCAGATGATCATTGCATCCTCCGCTACTTTACTAGTCGAAGAAAGTCTTCTAATGTAAAACAGTTAGAACTCTTTCCGTGAATGAAGCAACCGAATAGAAAAAAGTCCGTTTTAGAAGGGGCTTGTTTTCCCATGCTTAAGAATAAATTTTTTCATTCGATTGCTTCTTAGAAGGGGGAGTAACTTTTAATAACAACTTTTCTCTTTATTCCTTTCATATTTGGGTAAATTCAAACTAACGCATTATTGAACTATTAATGACATTATGATAGTATTTATTTATATAATAGCTTGAATTTTCTGAAAATAAAAAAATAGGAGGAAAAAGGAGTAATAATTAATATATTTAAGCTATCCTAAAAAAATAAAATGGAGAGGTATTCTATTAATGTGTATTAAGAAAAAATTGGCAACAATTATGATTATCATTTCAGGGATTTTTGTTTCCACTTTTATTTTTGAAAACAGGGCTTATGCTGCCAACAATGAGACCGAACTAGAGGTACAATCACCATCAATAGATGATGATGTTAGAGCGTACGCTTCAAATACTCTTCAATTCTCTTTGCAATCTTATGTTCAAGTTACAGAAAACAGGTTGATAAAATCAGGGGAATACAAATTATCTGAGCCGTTTTCCTTGGTAAGCGTTGATAATGAAGAGACTACTTCTATTTACCCTGTAATCGGTTCCAATGATATTGAATATACTTTCTTTGTTAATTATACAGAGGATGGACAATTTTCAAGTAAGCTAACTAAACTTTTAGTTAATGAACTAAATGATTTAATGCAAAACACAGAAAACTGCACCTTTACATTTTTCGAATAATCTGGAAGTATTTATTCTGAAACCTCAGGAATAGTAGATATGATCTATGAAAATCCAGATCCACAATCCGAATCTCTACCTGCTGAAAAAGTAGAACAAGAAATTCTTGATGTAAAAGACGAGACAGTTTTAGAAACTATTAAACTAGATGAAAATCTTACGCCAATCAATCCTACAGTAAGTCGAACTAGTAGAAGTGTTACTAACAACAGTGCCTTAACAATGATTGATTGGTCAATCACTCAAACACAAGGTAGCGAGCCTCTATGTGCTGCTTATGCAGTAGCAATGATTCTTAACAACAAAAATGATAAGCGACCAACCGCCGTTTCTGACATAACAGCATGGGCGACTAATTCAAAAATTGATTATAGTAGAGGTTTTACTGAAGCCCAAATGATTCAATATGCAAATTCCAGAGGTGTATATCCTTATTTTGTAAACGGTATTCTTTCTAGACAAGATATTAACACTCAAATTTTAAGAAGCAATGCCATATATGCTAGATGGTACAGAGATGTTGGTGATGGAACACGCGGTTACCATGCTATTGATATAATTGGTATAATCAGACAACCTATAATGTTTGACTCAGGTGAAAATGTTGGCTATTTAGTATGGAATCCTTGGTATAATTACACTGAAATGGTAGATGCAAATAATCCTAACAGCATAAGTTATTCAGTACCTGGAAGAACTTATAAATGGTTTCAAACCGTGACTAATTGGTAGAAAAAATGAAGAAAAAAAAAATCATTATTCCAATATTTCTAGTTGTATTCGCACTAGCTTTGTTAATAGTTTTTTCTGTTTATTCTGGTAACAATTCGAATAAATTGAGTACATTGGATGGAAAATGGGCTTCTACAGAAGACAACAACATCATAGTGATAAGCTCTTCTAACTCTGATCTTACTGCTACTATCGGTGATAATGAGATTCAAGCCCCGTTTAAAGAAATTTTAAACGAAGAATATATCTTCAATGTAGATGATTTACGTATTTCCATTTATCAAGTTGATACATCAACAATTTCTTTTTCATTATCAACTACTAAAGATGGTTATACAGGAGATTCTAAACCTAGTTTTTACACTAAAGTAAACTAATAGCAGCACCATCACTAGTAACCTAACTTAAATAGTCGTTAACATTAAAAAAAGTGAGTAACCGTAAAGGCTGCTCACTTTTTTTTGAAAGTGCACATTCAATTTCTAGAAATTATAAACAAAAATTCAAAGGAATGTGAATATGATACTAAAAAAATAAGCTGATTATACTATTAATTAGTAGTCAAAAAATATAGTTATTACAAGTTCGATTTTCTTTCAGACCTTCGTTTTTAAGAATCTACATCTCCCCTAATATTCTTGCCAATACTGTTAAGCAACTATGCGTTGACACACTGTAAACAGAACGGTGCTTTCCTTTATATCCCTTCTTTTGTACTGTTAAATTATAAAGAACGAGGAGTGATAATAATGAAAAAAGTGTTAATTTTAGGAGTTTCAGTATTTTTTTGCATTGTTGGTAACAGCTCAGTTACTCATGCTGGAAAAGAGCACGAATCAGTTACCTATTCGCTATACAACACACAAAAGCAGATTTCCAGCATTGTCACGGAAAAAGGAGAAACGCTAATTATTACTATAGAAAAAGAGCCCACTCTTTTTCGAGCGTTGGGAAATGGTACGTATACCGTTTCAACAGCAAGGAAGGGCTCCTGGAAAGCCAGTTATCAGGTGATTGTAAAAAATAACTCAATTACTTCAACAAAAAACGCAAGCGCTACTGCTATCTCCGGTTCATTTACTCGTAAATCTTTGCGAATTGACCATTCAAAACAAGCAACCTACTATTTAAAAAGAAAGGTAGGAACATCTACAACAAATATCAAATTTCGCGCAACAATCAATAGCTCTAACTTGAATGTTTCGGTTCTCACTTAGGACTCCGGCATATAATTTACTTCAATTTTTTGATCCCACAAAAGATAGTCACCAATCATAATAAATGTGAAATATAAATTAATCAGAAAGCAGCATACACTTACAACATTAATTAGTCTGTAAAATGTGTTGCTTTTTTTATTTCGTTTCATAATAATTGGCGCAAGTAATAATCCTAATGGCGCTGCTACAGACAAACCGATGACAGCAATTAACAAAAGTAATCCTTCATCTTTTTCTCCTCTTCCTGGATCATGCATCCAGTCCAATTTTCTACGATATTCTTCTATCGTTTCATTATTTTCTTCAATTTTTTGTTTCAATACTTCATTTTCCTGAAGCAGTTCATCTATTGAAACTTCGTAAATTTGGCTGAGTAAAATTAAATTATCAATATCTGGGTAACCTTTTCCAGTCTCCCATTTAGAAACAGATTGGCGAGAAACATTTAATTGAGCTGCAACTGTCGCTTGTGAAAGGCCTTTATTTTCTCTATGTAAACGTAATCTTTCGGCTAAAGCCATTTGTATTCTCCTCTCAACTATTATACTTCATCATACGATATCTTAAATTGAAAAACCACCAGTTGGTAGTTTACATTGTGACAACTTATGGTTGCTCAGATAGTCGCAACCACCAGTTGTCACGATGTAAACTAATAGCTTCTTACCAAAATAACTTCTTTATGTGATTCTAATGACATATTAAAAAGAAAGAAGGGTTTATTTATGAAAATGAGAATAGTAAAATTATTTATTTCGTTAACAATGGTGGTAGGCATTTGTATTTCTCCCTATACAATTTCGTTATCTTTTAACCATGCTGAATTGATCAAAACAGAAGCGAATGCTGCGGCAAAATATCCTACTGGTTGGACTGCAAATAATAGAGATAGTTATACTAAAAGTAAAAAAATGAAAAAAGCTGTTAAAACTGCTATGGTTGCGGCATTCGCCTCTATTATTACAGGAGGCGGTTCCACTGCGAAAGATATTGCAAAATGGACAATTACAGCCGTACTTGGTCAATTTTATGTAAATACGGATACTGAAGATATCTTGATTGAAGTAAAATACTCTTTTAGAGAATTAGGACCCAGTCGCGTAGATAAAAATACAGGATTGCGACTCGGAAATTATGAAAATAAGAAAGTTGTAACTACTTACAGAGTTAAAGGAAAGAGTAAATCTAAGTTAGGTTCAAAGACTTATACTATGAAAACAACCCAAGTCTATGCATTTTAAAGCAAATATAGTAAAATTAACTATACTTTAAATTTTTATCGTCGGGAGTTGATTAATTATTATGCAGAAAAAAGGAATACGTTATTTATTATATTTTATTATTATATTAGCAGGAGTTTATATATTTGTTGAAAATGGAGCTATTATAAAATCATTTATAATAGCTGTAACAGCGACGATTTTAGGTGCTCTACTAGATTTATTATTTTCTAAAAATAATAATACTGAGTAAATAACGCTGTAAACATTTCTGTATAAGTTATTTTCCTTTAAAGAAAGTCGATTAATTGCTTTTTTTAAAAATATCACAGGAAAATCAAGTATCTAGGGGTACCTGCCGGAATTTGATATTTTTGTACGGTAGGGAAACATTGTGAATTTTCCATATATAGTTCTCTACTTTTTTATTTTATCCTTCCCTAAAACCTCGTTTTCGAGAAGTAGCATTTTGATTATACAAGTCAAGTCTCCAGGATTGTACTGATCTTGGAGACTCCCTACTTAAATCCAACTTTTATCGTCGTTCGACATAAAAAACTCCTTTCGATTTGATAACGGTTGATAGCCTTTATCTAGTATATTGAAAGGAGTTTTATCGCTAAAGCTACTTCTTCCACGCGCACTACACGTGTTTTTTTGTTCCAATCACTTTAGTGATTGAAACCGACTAAAGTCATTAACAAAAAAGCTAGCAAAAATTTTCATCTTCACTAGCTCACATTTTCTATTTTACTTCTTCATATCCATATCCTTGCATCAATTTTATAACTGAATCTAACGAATAAGTATCATCGTAAGTATTCTCATACTCTTTTATATCAGCCAAATTTACTTTTTTCTCTTCATCAAGAATTAAATCCGTATATCCATAAATTGATGTGAATGTTCTATTTAACTTGTCACCAGAACTATTATACTCTTTTACAGTATATACCCCGACTAAAGTACCATCAGTTGAACTTGTAGTATACCACGAACTATCCGAATCCGTTTCATTATCAAACTGTCTATACATTGTTTTTTCTAACTTAACTTCATACTTATATATCCAACCTTCCTTATATTTTCGATTTATCCCTTCTGCGATAAATTGAGATATGTCATCATAATTAGATATATCTTTTGCATTAATTGCGACTTCCTCTAGTCCGCTAGCTTTAAATTTCACTTTACCAGAACCCGAAAGAATGTGGCTCTATAATTTATTGGACTGATAGAAAAAAATCTATCGGTCCTATTTTCTCATTAAAAAACAAGGAAGACACACAACATTTCCGCTAGAATAGAATCACCACAAAACCAACTAGAAAGGA
>NZ_JAJDJW010000026.1:0-29330 GCF_020567645.1 Enterococcus sp. CWB-B31 | reverse complement strand
CGTACCCGAATTTTCTTACTCAACGGCCTTATTCAATACAAATAAAAAACACCGGAGAAGGAGTTCGATTCCTTCTTCCGATGTTCATTGGTGATACTATCAGTCCGATTTGACAAAGAGCCACAAAATCATGAAGAAATATTTTTCTGAAACTGTAGAAAAATTTCTGAAATGTATGGTTATTAATCAAAAAATTTGCAATTGATAAATAATAGCCATGTATTTTTTGACTAACTATCTGCTATCACCAAAAGTGAATGGGAAATAACAGAGAAATTTTGGATTCAGAAAATTAATAATATGATTTTCACTATTGGTTTCTTCATCCTTTTGTCCTTGTGCAACCTGCTGTCAATTCTTAAAAAAATTCCTATCTCCTTTATCAACTGCCTAAAAAAATCAGCATCAATTTATTGAGAGCAATCAGACAGTACACAGGCAGTAACTCTCTTTAATTTCCGTTGCTTCAGTCAACAATCTTAAACAGCCATTCTTCCAAAAATTGAAAACTGAAAATCCGAATTTTTTCAAATTCTGCTGTATTCTACAGGCTATTGTTTTTCATCAAGTTATGTTATCATTAATTTGTCATAAACATCTAATTCAAGGAGGGCTAGACATGTTAGTAAAATCTGTTGTTCTCAAGAAAAAAAATCTAACTACAGTAAACGAATCCTGCACATTGGAAGAAGCCTTAAATATACTAGAAGAATCAGGCTATCGTTGTGTACCGATTTTGGATAAAACAGGAAAAATATTCCGAGGCAATATTTATAAAATGCATATCTACAGACACAAAGCAAACGGAGGGGATATGAGTCTCCCTGTAACTTATTTATTAAAGAACGCGACGAAATTTATTTTTATCAACACTTCCTTTTTTAAAGTGTTCTTTACAATCAAAGAATTGCCTTATATTGCTGTTTTAGATGAAAATAATCATTTTTATGGAATTTTGACCCACAGCACTCTTCTGAACATTCTCGCTCAATCATGGAATATTGAAAGAGGAAGCTATGTTCTGACTATTGCTTCAACTGGCAAACAGGGCGATTTGGCAAGCATTTCCAAGATCATTGCAAAGCACAGCAGTATAGCCAGCTGTATCACTCTGGATATTGGTGAAGATGAGTTTATTCGCCGGACATTAATCACCCTGCCTTCTGAAACAACTGAAGAAATATGTGCCCTGATTGTGGAGCAGCTGGAAAGAAAGAACTTCAAGGTTGTGGAAATTGAAGACTTAAAAAACAACAAAAATTAGATTATAGAAATCATCCTGGACCTCTGTTCAGGATGATTTTTTCTTGCAATTCATTTTTAACTTTGAACACTGTCCAATCCATCATCAGATCAGTACCTTGAGAAATATAAAACTCCATAGCCGGTGTATTTTCATTTAAGTACAATCATTCCACCGTCCCTAATTTTTCTTCTTTGACAATTTCAAAAATCTTGTGCAGAAGTTCTTTGCCATACCCTGTTCTCCAGTATTTTTCTTCGATGTATGAATCTTCAATATACAAACCGGAGCGGACTAGGTATGTAGAAACATTATAAAAGTACAGACAAAAACCAATCAGCTTATTTTCAACCAAAGGAAACAGTACATTTGTTCTTTCCTTATCAAAAAACCACTCTTTCAAAATAGTTTCATCTGCAGTCACTTCTGCAGAAAGTTATTCGTATTCAGCAAGTTCTTTGATATATTGAAGAATTTACGGGAAGGTCCTTTTCTTCAGCAAAACGAAAATTTAGTATTGTTTTCGACACCCTATTTCTTCTATTTTTCTTCACCGATAATGCGGACTTCAGTTTCCAGTTTAACGCCGAACTGTTCCAGAATCACTGACTGGATATGGGCAATCAATTCCACATAATCAGTTGCAGTTGCACCATCAATGTTTACGATAAAACCTGCATGCTTCTCTGAAATTTGTGCACCGCCCCATTTTAGCCCCTGTAATCCAGCATCCTGTATCAGCTTACCTGTAAAATGTCCCTCCGGTCTCTTAAACACACTGCCGCAAGACGGATATTCCAATGGTTGTTTTGACTGTCTTAATTCAGTCAGCTCATCCATCCTTCGTTTGATTTGCTGAGTATCACCCTTTGTCAGTGCAAAAACCGCCTGCAAAGCAATACATTTCATATTCTGAAGAGCACTGTGTCTGTAGGAAAAATTCATTTCTTCATTTGTCAGTAGTTGAAATTCACCTGTAGGCAACAAAATTTCCACTGATTCAAAAACATCTTTAATTTCGCCGTCATAGGCTCCTGCATTCATGAAGACAGCTCCACCGACACTTCCGGGAATACCTGATGCAAATTCAAAACCTGCCAAATCATTGGCCAGTGCTTCATAGGTTGTATCGATCAGTTTAGCACCGGCATCTACTGTTAGTTTATCGCCAGCCACATTGACCTGATTCATCTCCGCCAGCATGATAACCATGCCGCGAATTCCGCCATCACGAACAATCAGGTTGCTTGCATTTCCCAGAACGATCCACGGAATACCATTCTCCCTGCAAAAAAGAACTATCTGCCGTACCTCTTCTTTAGTCTTTGGAAAAGACAGCATGTCTGCTGGTCCTCCGGTCTTTGTAAAAGTAAAATTCATCAAAGGTTCATCAAACAAAATAGTCGTTTCTTTAAGTTTTAATTGTATTTTCTCTTTAATTTTATTCATTGAAAGTCGATTCCTTTCTTACAAAACATCGTTATCATTCTAGCATGATAAAGAGAAACTTTCTAGAGGACGTTAAAAACCTTCGGATTTCTCCAAAGATTTTTACCAATCTATCATTTCACCTATAAAACATGGCGTTGATGCTGCTGCAAGATCAGGCTGCAAAGTTCATGACTTAAAAATACCTCTTCCTGTTTTAGCTTCGCAGAATTTTTTTCCCTAACGCCTTGGATAAAGTTTCTTATCATCGGAGCAAATCCTCTTTTTTCAAGCGTCGTTGTCCAGTCTCCAAAAGTTTCTTTCGCTGTTCCTTCTGCAGATACAGATGTCAAGTCTGTTAAGTTCTCCAAGTAAAAGGTTCCAGAAGGTGACGTCACTTGACAGGATTCGGTATTCGCACCAGATACCAGATCCATGGAACAAATTGCCGTTGTAGTCTCTGTCTCTAAATGCAGAAATACTCGTTGCAGCTTCCCAGCTTTCTCAATCATTTTTGACTGCACCTGCTGAACGGGTCCATCAAGGAGATAAACCGCTGTATCAACCACGTGAAGAAAAAGATCATAGATCATAAAGCTGGAGGCTCCCGGTGAATTAATTCTGTTTTTTTGTACAAGAATCAAATTCTTATCTTCAATTTTCTTAAGGTTATCAACAAACGGAGCAAAACGGCGGTTAAAAGCAATCATCAAAATCAACTGATTCTTCAGTGCGTATTCCTGCAGTTTTTTAACTTCTAAAAGATTTTCGCTCAAAGGTTTATCCACACAAACATGGATGCCGGCTTTCAACAGTTTTTCTACAATTTCAACATGAACTTCTGTTGCCACATGAACAAAACATGCTTCAATTCCTGAAGCAATCAGCTCTTCCACTGTTGCAACAAGCTCTTTAAACCCATATTTATTCTGTAAAAGCTCTCTTGTTTCTTTATTTCTGGTTGAAAGAACAAATTCGCCTTCATTTCTTAACTCGCTGTACACCGGCAAATATGCTTTTTGAGCGATGTTTCCCAGACCGATAACACCTATTTTCATACATACCCTCCCCTATAAACAATTATCTTTAATAGTACTATATTTCAAAGAAAATTACTTCTTTTCTTGGTGCTCATTATTCAAAGTTTTCAAATAGCTGCTGATTCCCAAGTTGCCTGTAACACTACAGAAATTCTTATCCGTCCGATCCTTTCATTCTTCACTAACTCAAACATAACTCCTATCATTTTTTTACTATAATTTATAATTTGGTCAGAGCAATAGTGTTATAATTAATAAGGCTGAACCTATTTTTCATTTCATCAAAATAGTTGATAAAAGCTGTTTATAAGCAAAAAAACTGCTTTATCTGTCTGTTTATTGCCGGACTGTGCTTTATGTTTTCTATTGATATTTTTTCATACACAGTTCTTTCACCTATAAATCTATTTAGGGGAGACATTTATTCGAAATCTGAAGAAAGCACCACTCTTATATTTTGGTATTTCGCTTTTTATTCTTTCTACCGTATTAAGCTTTCTTTTCATTTTTAAGCTGAAAAAACACAGCATAGCAGACAATCCGCAGTAAAATATATCTACTTTCAAAATTAGGAGGAACCTCATAATGAAATGTATTTCATGGAATGTAAACGGCTTGCGGGCTGTTGTCAAAAAGAATTTTATTGAAGTATTTGAAGAAATGGATGCAGACTTTTTCTGTCTGCAGGAAACAAAGCTTCAGGAAGGTCAAATTGATCTTGTATTTCCTGGCTATTATCAGTACTGGAACTATGCAGAGAAAAAGGGATATTCCGGCACAGCTATTTTTGCAAAAGCAGAAGCACTGAATGCTTACTATGGGATCGGAATGGAAGAACATGATAAAGAAGGACGTGTGATCACACTTGAATATGCTGATTTCTTTTTAGTTACCTGTTATACACCTAATTCACAAAATGAGTTAAAGCGTCTGGATTACCGAATGACTTGGGAAGATGCATTTTTTAATTATCTGAGTGAACTTAAAAAGAAAAAATCAGTGATTATTTGCGGCGATCTGAACGTTGCTCATAAAAATATTGACTTGAAAAACTGGAAAACCAACCAAAAGAATGCAGGATTTACACCAGAAGAACGTCAAAAATTCTCAGCACTTTTGGAAGGCGGTTTTATTGATACCTTCCGCTATTTCTATCCAGATACTGAAAGCGTCTATTCATGGTGGAGCTATCGGTTTAATGCACGGCAGAACAATGCCGGGTGGCGGATTGACTACTTCCTTGTATCAGAAGATCTGACAGACAGGCTGACTTCAGCCAAAATACACACAGAAATTTTCGGCAGTGATCATTGTCCTGTAGAAGTGGAGCTAACGGATTTTTATACTAAAGAAGAACAGTCTGCTTCTGTGATTCCTGACTAAAAAATTTCTAAACAGGTCCTAATTTTTTGTTAAATACGTTAACTATAAATCTATTTCTTCAAAAATAACGTATAATTAAACTATCAATCTGAATGAAAGGATTTTTAAGATGAATTTTTATGCTATTGATTTTGAAACAGCTAGTTACGCCAAACACAGCGCCTGCTCGGTGGCCCTGATAAAAGTTGAAAATAGTCAAATTGTTGGTGAATATTATTCTCTGATTAAACCGGAAACAGACTTCTTCTGGAAGAATATTCAAGTACACGGGATTCATCCAGAAGATGTTGCGGATGCTCCGAAGTTTCCTGATGTCTGGAACCAGATTTGTTCCTGCTTCAGCTCTGACAGTTTGGTTGTTGCCCACAATGCCGGATTCGACTGTGGTGTGTTGGCCGGATGCCTGGATTATTATCAAATCCAGCAGCCGAATTATCTTTCACTTTGTACAGTGAAAACCAGCCGAAAGCTGTTTCCCGAATTCCCAAATCATAAACTGAATACCGTTTGCGAAAATTTGAATATCCAGCTGAATCATCACCACGATGCTCTTGAAGACAGTCGTGCCTGTGCGGAAATACTACTCTATCAGGAAAAAATGTTTGGGGTTGAACCACTGAAAAAACTGGTTACACCAAAATAAACAGTTTCAGTAAAAAAGAAGTTGCGTATTAAAATATAACGGTTATAAGAAAACCTCAGTAACTAGATAATTTTTGCTTCTACTGTTCTTACTACACTACACTTCGTTTCGATCTCATCAATTTCTAAATGGCAGAGCCATTTAGAATTAAAGGAGGAAACTCAATGACCGATCCGCTGCATTTTGAAACACAAAATGATTTTAGAAAATGGCTGTCAGATAACAGTCAAACCAGTGAAGGCGTTTGGCTGCTGTTCAGTAAGACAGATCAATTAAGCACGTTAAGAGCTAGTGAAGCACTTGAAGAAGCGCTTTGCTTCGGTTGGATTGATGGAGTAATGAAACGGATAGACGACTCTGCCTACATTAAGTATTTTTCCAACCGAAGAAAAAATAGCAAGTGGTCAGCTAAAAATAAATCCCTTGTTGAGCGATTGGAAAAAGATGGCCAGATGACTGATTTCGGCAGGGAAAAAATTGCAGAGGCCAAAGCAAACGGACAGTGGGATAATGCCAATAAGCCCTCTGCAATTACCAATGAACAGCTTGAACAAACAGCTGCTTTGCTAAAAGGAAATGAACTGGCTTATAAAAATTTTCAAAATATGTCTCCATCAGTAAAAAAGACATACACAAGAGCCTATCTTGATGCTAAAACCGAAGCAGGTCGAACAAAACGTCTGGCATGGATGATTGATCGGCTGGAAAAAAATTTGAAGCCGATGTAGCCTGAAACCTGCGAAAAAAATTACTATAGATTAATCTGACAGCAAAAACGAGGTCGGGGCAAAAGCGATCAGCTCCGAGAATAAGGAGTTGCTTTTGTTCCGCCATTTATTCGGGTTTAGATATAAAGAGAGTTTGGAACTTTAATTCTGTCCCAAACTCGATTTTTATAATTCAATCGTTTCATTTTCCTTCGTAATCAAAATAATACCATCTCCCAATGGTACTAAACTGGACGTTAAATCCGGATGAGCCATAACTGTTTCGAGAAACTCATTCAGTTTGCGGTGAATTGCTCGTTTTCCTCTTGGAATATCTTCCAGAGGCTCAAGAATTGTCCCAGCTTGAAAAACATCATCCACCATCAATACTCCTCCAACACGCAAAAGGCGCAGACAGTTCGGTAGAAATTCAATATATTTGGATTTTGCACTGTCCATAAAAATAAAATCATAGCTTTCATTTAGTGTCGGTAGAATATCCGCTGCTTCTCCTTCCAACAGGGTTACTTTATCTGTCAAATTCAGACGTTCATAGGTTTTCTTTGCCTTCTTTATCATTATATCAAAGCGGTCAATAGTTGTTACATGACCGTCTTCTCCGACATACTGTGCCATTAAACTGGAAGAAAAACCAATCGCAGCACCAATTTCCAAAATATTTTTCGGTTTAATCTGCCCCAGTAAAAACTGCAGAAACACAACCGTTTCATGTGGAATAACTGGAACTCCATCTGCATGAGCCTCTTCTTCCACCACTCCCAGTTCTCCGGGCAATTTTTTCTGTTTCTCACGCATAAAATCCAGCAGTTCTTTTTTCACAACCGGTCGATGCATCATTTCATTGCGCATGTTCTTCACTCCTTCTCACGACCACTATTATACGAATTGGCGGATTCGATGTCAAAAGCTGTTCTTTTTCTGAAACAGGCATTTAACTATTAAAAATACGCAGCAAAAATCATCTCGACTTTCACTGCATATTTTATCAGTATGTTTTTTTCCTCTGTATTAGGGTGTGTCTGAAAACTCAATCGGCGAATAGTTTGATGATTTTTATCAAACCCATCTTCATAAATACTCGCTTATGAACCACATAAGCTGTGTTTTCTTCCTTGATTTCAACAAAAACCACTGAAAAATTCGAATTCCACTAACTTTTCAGACATGTCCTAATATAACAACTCAACAAATTCTTCTTTTTCTATATTGCCGAAATATTTTTTTACGTCAATCTTATCAACTGCTTCACGGATGGCTTCTTTATCATATTTCACACCTGTCAATGTGTTTTCGACATCTTTAATTTCACCGAGACCAAAGAAATCACCATAAATTTTCAGCTCTTTAATCTGACCATCTTCAACATCCATACGAGCTTCTATAGAGCCGATTGGAAAACGATGCCTGCGTTCCAAATTGAAGGAAGGAGATTTTCCATAGTTCCAATCCCAGTTTCGGTAATATTCGTCAGATATTTTATTGATATGCTGCCAGTCTTCCTCAGTTAGTTCATACGTTTTCACCTGATCAGCAGAATCAACACCAAAAATTTTCAAAAGAATATCCTGACGAAACTCCTCTGTTGTCATCCCCTGCTTATCCTGAGATAAAAACGGCTTGATATTTGTTACACGTGAACGAATCGATTTAATTCCTTTTGACTCAATTTTATCTTTTCGTACTTTCAGCGCATTAACAACTTCATCAATATCACTGTCAAACATCAGTGTTCCATGTGCAAACATGCGTCCATCTGTTGCATACATCGCATTTCCGGAAAACTTCATTCCGTCAATAACCAAATCATTACGCCCTTTTAGTTCTGCTCCCGAAACGCCCAATTCATGCAGAGCTTGAATAATCGGTTTCGTTACTTTTTCAAAATCCCGGAAAGAATTACCGTCATCCGGCATAATAAAACTGAAATTCAGGTTACCGTGATCATGATACACCGCACCGCCCCCGCTTAATCGGCGAACGACATGGATCCCCTGCTCCTCCACATATTCTTTGTTGATTTCTTCAATTGTATTTTGATTACGACCAATAATAATTGACGGCTCATTAATATAAAACAAAAGAATCGGTTCATCTAAAGGTTTTTCCTTCAATAAATACGTCTCAATTGCTAAATTCACTCGCGGATCATTGTTTTCATTTGGGACAAATATCACTCCGAACAGCTCCTTTTCATTTTTTTATTGACCACTGCTTACAATTCGATAACTAAATCCTGATAGGCCAGCTCTACCGGCACCTGATAATCAGCCGCTTTTTCAGCTTGATTCTTTAATTCTTCCAAAGACCCATGTTGAGGTAAATGAGTCAAAATCAGCTTTTTCACATTTGCCGCTTTAGCCAATTCTCCAGATTCCTTCGAAGTAAAATGAGCATGGTGTCTTTCATTACCTTCAAATAAATACGTATCTGCCAGAAAAATATCTGCTCCTGCAGCAAATTCGATAAAATCTTCCAAATAACCGGAGTCTCCTGTATAAACAAAAACTTTTCCTGTTTTTTCTTCCACAAAGCGCATAGCATAGCAGGGCACCGGATGGATTGTTTTCATAAAACTAATGATAAATGGTCCGACTTTCAGTTCCTCAGCTTCAAAATAAGGCATTCCTTTAGACACTCCATCCATATCCAGTTCAGCAAAATGAGCTGCATCATCGGTATGTCCGTAAATCGGCAAAATCGGCAACGGGGTCAAAACCGGATACAATTGACGGTAATACTGCAGGACACCCAGATCAGCAATATGATCATAGTGATAATGCGACAAGATAACCGCATCCAA
Source organism: Enterococcus sp. CWB-B31 (assembly GCF_020567645.1). Taxonomy (NCBI): domain Bacteria; kingdom Bacillati; phylum Bacillota; class Bacilli; order Lactobacillales; family Enterococcaceae; genus Enterococcus; species Enterococcus sp. CWB-B31. The sequence continues at coordinate 20,065 of NZ_JAJDJW010000026.1, read as the reverse complement.
TTCTAATGGATCAACGTGCCTTTCCAAATTAATCAAAGTAGTACTTCCTGCATCCAGCAGTAAATGGAAGTCTTCCGATTCCAATAAATAGGAGCTTGTTCCTTTGCCATCATACGGATATGCACCCAGACAGCCTAAAACAGTTATTTTCACTTGCTTCTCCTCCAAGTCTTTTAATCATTTGCAACAGCTCTGTGTTTAATCAGCCTCTGATATATTTGCTGCAGTCCGTTCATTCTTTCTTAAGGAATCATCTGACCTGATTCTCAAATGCCCTCAGAAAAAATTTTTGCAATCCTTCCTAAAAGACAACTTCCTTTTCGCGTCGAATACTGTCATATAAACTTGCCACCGCAACATCATGGTAAGGGATTACCCATAATAATCCAATTCCCACTACTATAGCTCCAACAATGTACCAGCCGATAAATGACAGCTGTAAAAATACGTATTGCTTAAAATGCCCCTTCATCATATTCAGAGCTTCTCTCAAAATATCACCGATTCCCAAAGCAGGCTGATCAATTTTAACCCAAACCGCAAACTGGAAAACCCCGCCAATAAACATACTAATCAAAATGACCAGCAGTGAAAACAGCAGCATAACAAAGGCCAGAGTGATGTTGGCCGACATTTCCTGTTGGAAGCGTTCAACAGAAACCACATTAAACATCAAGCCAAAATACATAGTTGCTCCATATGAGATAAGAACTGGCAGCAGCATAATAAAGTTTATCAGCAGATTCAGCACATATTGAATCAAATTAATAAGCAGCAGCGGAAGATAATATTCTCCTCTGAACATCATTAGCAACATTTCCACTTTGACCGGCCGTTCCCTAATTACCTGAAGCGCGGCAAAGTACGTACCAAATGTTAATGCAAAATAAAAACCATTACTCAATATAAAATTAATTAACCTGCCTGAAGCACTCTCACTTGATAGATTTGTAAAACTGCCGATCAGGTTACTGACAAACAATTTGATCAGGAAGCTTGCAAAAACAATCAGCGCCATCGTCCCCCATTTGCCGCTCAGGGCTTTTCTAGCTCTGTCTCTATGCATAGCATTGGTCATTTGCTTCTCCATTCTCTCATCTCCTTTAATATTCTTTGATTTTGCAAACGGCTTCCTTATCCAAACGTTTAACAACTTCCGTCACCAGCTTAACCGTATTTAAATAGTCATCTTCATGAATAACTGACGTATGGGAGTGAAGATAGCGAACCGGCACTGTAATAGCAAGAGACGGCACACCATTTCGAGCCAAATGCATTCTGCCGGCATCCGTTCCGCCGCCTGTAATCACTGTATACTGAAAAGGAATATTCAGTTCTTCTGCAATACCAATAACAAAATCCTTTAGCTTCTTATGTGGAATCATGGAAGCATCGTAAATTAAAATCTGCGGTCCTTCCCCCAACTTGGAATCTGCCTCTTTTGGTGTCATTCCCGGTGTATCTCCGGCAGTACCTGTATCCAGAGCAAATGCTATATCCGGATCAACCAGATTCGTACTAGTTTGAGCCCCTCTCAGCCCTACTTCTTCCTGAACATCGCTTCCTGCAAAAAGAATGTTAGGATGTCCGGATTCAGCCAAATTCTCCAATACCTTTAAAGAAACAGCAGTGCCGACGCGATTATCCCAGGCTTTTGCCAGTAAAAATTTTGTCTCATTCATTCTGCGGTATTCAATATAAGGAGTAACCATATCGCCTGGCCTGATCCCCCATTCCTCCACCATTTCCTCACTGGACGCACCAATATCAATAAACATATCAGACATCTGGTAAGGCTTGCTCCGCACTTCAGGAGTTAAAACATGCGGGGGTTTTGAACCGATGACTCCATGAATGACCTTTCCTGACCGAGTCTTTATCTGAACCTGCTGTGCCAGCATAACTTGCTCCCACCAGCCGCCCAATGCTTCAAACTTAATAAATCCATTCTCGGTGATCTGAGTCACCATAAAGCCAACTTCGTCCAAGTGACCGGCAAAATAAATTTTAGGTCCCTCTTTATCCCCTGTGCGCTTGGCAATAATACTTCCCAAGCCATCGTAGAGAATACTGTCGGCAAAAGGCTCAGCATGCTTTTTAAACACAGCTCGTACCTCGTCTTCATTTCCCGGCACACCTTTTGCATTTACTAACTCGATTAATAATTCTTCTTCACGCTTATCCAACACGAAAGCCCCTTTCAGAAATCATTTCAAAAATATTATAACATTCATACTCTATTTAATAGCAGAAAAAGCAACAGAACTCTCAGAACCTTAATAAAATTACTTGTCAAACACTGAAAATTGGAATAGAATTCCACACAAACTAGACTCAAACTGCTAAAACCAGCCTATACCGGACATTCATTTGTTGCTCTCTCCTGCAATCCAACAATAGACTGAAGAGGTCACCAGAAAATAAACTGCGTAAATAATAATCAGCAAACCGCAGGAAAGATAGACCAGCCAATAGCCTGAACTTGGTACCAGCTGGCTGTACAAACGAATGGCAAATCCTGCGTGTAGTAATCCCAAGAGTATAGGCAAAAGGAATACAACAATATTCTGCCTGTAGATCAGTCGTCGCAGCTGCTTTTCAGAAATCCCCAGTTTTCTAAGCAAACTGAATGTTGCTTTCTCACGTTCGGCCTCCGCAAATTGCCGAACCATTAAGACACTCCCGGTAATAATCAGCGCCAAAACACCTAGAAATAACATAACATAGATAAAAACACCAAGTGCTTTTCGATTGTGAATAAATGCGGCTATTCGGCTCGTATAATTCAGACGCCAGCCTTCCTGTTCGTTGACTTCAACCGATTCAGTTTTTGACGCTTGAATCGGTTCCTGTGAAACATAAACCTCATCGTTTGCATTCGTCCCATAATACACCGGATGCTGCCATTCTTTAGAAATCCCAGCCATTATCTGATCCGGAAGTATCTCACCCTCTCTCTGCTCAAGGTTGAAAGCACTCAGTTCAAATATAACATCTGCTGGAATGGCTTCATAAACTTCATCAGAAACCACCATTGTTGGTTTATTGTACCTAAGCATAGAATTTCCTAGATAATCTGACACCATACCTGCAATCATTATCGTTCGGCCTGATGCAAGCTGAACAGCAGAATCATACTCAATAAAGCGACTAAATGTATTCTGTATTCCATTCAGGATTACAGCTTCATTTTCACTTCTTAACGCAACTGTTTGTAAATACGGATTAATCTCCTGATAGTCCTGATAATTAGACAGCGAAATCACATTAATCGGACCTTCATAATCAAGTGTTTCCTTCCGGCTGATTGAATAGCTGTAGCGATAGCGGGCACCGGTCATTTTAAAATTCAGCCTTGTTTCTTGAAGAGCGGCCCCCTGCTCAGCTGCATTTTCTTCTGCTGCTTGAAACAGCTCGCTGCTTACAATAAAATCAACTGGGTCCGAAGAGTTCACACTTTCCATTCCCAGTGTATAAAACGAAGCTGCTCCGCCGATAATCCCCAACGCACAGGCAATAAAGATAGAAACAGCGGTGAGTGTGTTGCTGCCTTTACTCAAATGAAGACGTGTATTACCGGCAGAAAGCATCGTCAAACCATTAGAATAATAGCCCTTCCTGCTGCTGAAAAACTGAATAAGAATATGGATGGTATATTTAAAAATCAAATAAGTGCCGATTGTACACAAGCCGACCAGCAAAAATGGCGCAGACAGCAGCCGGATAAGCTGTGCAGAATTGGTTGGCAGTGACCAAATATTAAATGACAGTATATAACTGAATACAATCAAACCAATTCCTGTTATTCCAAGTACCAACTGTTTTTTCGTCAGTTTTTCTGATTGAATACCTACCCGTTCTTCCTTCTTAAAAAAACTAGTCAGCTGATACGAATAAACCAAAAAGCAGATGTGAATAGAAACAATCAACAGCAGCCAAATAAAAATACCCGTTGTTTCCATAACAGAAGGTACTGAGATTCTAAGAATACTTTCTACATTTAAATACATAATTTTGACCAAAATCATCGAAAAAAGCTTCGAAAAAATGATGCCCAGTATGAGACCTGCAATTAATGCAGCAGCCCCCAAAATATACAGCTCTGTTAAAAGCAGGCTGGCAATCTGTCTGTTTTTCATTCCCGTCAACTGATAAATTCCAATTTCCTTTGTTCGTTGAAAGAAGAAAAAACGATTGACGGTTATCATAAAGCAGGCAATCATTACAATAATCAACAGACTTCCGATTCCCATTGCATTTTTGAGACTGACCTCCTGACCCACACTGTCGATCAGTACCCGATCATAAGTAATAGCACTGAAGCTGTAATAAATGGTTACAGCAAAGACCATTCCAATCAGATAAACTATATAATGATAATATTTCGACCGAACACTTCTCCATGATAACTTAAAAATCATTCAGACGGGTCCCTCCTCCAATTGTCGCCTGCATATCAATGACCTGATTAAAAAATTTCTCTCTGGCTCCCTGTCGAACAACCTCTGCAAAGAATGAGCCGTCTTTGATAAACAAAACTCGGTCACAATAACTGGCTGTGTATGGATCATGAGTAACCATTATGATTGTCGCACCATCCTGTCTGTTTATTTCAGTTAAGTATTGGAGCAGCTCAGCAGCCGCTTTAGAATCAAGTGATCCAGTTGGTTCATCAGCAAAAATCAGCAGCGGCTTTGTGATTAGTGCTCGAGCTGCTGCAGCCCGCTGCTTTTGTCCGACAGATACTGTATTCGGATAATCATTCAAATTTGCTTCAATGTTCAACAGCTCTGCAACATGATGCAGACGACTGTCCATTTCTTCAAGCGGTATATGATCAATGGCAAGAGGAAGCAGAATATTATCCTTGATAGTTAACGAATCAACAAGATTAAACTCCTGAAATATAAACCCTATTTCCTGCCTGCGGAAATCACTTAATTGATTACTCTTTAATTCCAAAATATTTTTCCCGTTAATTCTTACTATTCCTGCTGTTGGCAAGTCAATGGTTGAGATTACATTCAGCAAGGTCGATTTCCCAGCTCCGCTGGGTCCCATAATCCCTACAAATTCCCCTTTTTCAACTGTAAAAGAAAGATCCTCAAGAACCTTTACTTTATTAATCAGATAGCCATAGGATTTGCTCACATGCTGTACTTCAATTATTTTATTCATTTTTATTGCCGCCAATCATTTTTATTGCTTTCATTTTACCAATAATTCTCCTGCCTGAACATTGATTCGTCTATTATAATATTTTGAAAATCTTATAAAAAATAAATATAATATTGTTTTTAAAATGAATGGCTGAGAATGGATACACTATGCTCCACTTCGATCCTATCAACTTCTACATAGAAAACATACGAGAGTTGACAATCTCCGCTAGGATTGCTTTAGCAGAGTAAATGACGTCCTGTCACATACTAGGTGACAGATCTGGAGCTCCTCATGTTTTCAGGATCGTTCAGCTTAATTCCGAAGGAGCAGCTCCTGCGATTACTCGTCGAGGTTGTGACAGAAGTGTTCTGTCTCAAGAACCAGGTAGGTAACATGCATCATCTACTCTGACAAGTCAATCATAGTGATTTATGACAATAAGTCGGAATATACGAAAATTGTCAAGGAACACTAGTTATAAAATGACTAGCTGTGAATTGATACCTCCCTGGAGCTACTCATATTTTCAGTATCGTTCGACTTATTTCCAGAACTGCTGTCTCTACGAGTCTAACAATTCTCGAGACAAAACATTACGCTGTATCCGTTTTTCTGCGTCTACGGTTCTCACTACACTACACTTCGTTTCGATCTCATCAATTTCTAAACGGCAGAGCCATTAAGAATTGAAGGACTTCGTTCCGATCCTCGAAGCATGGAGGGGCTTTGCTCCTACGCTTCTTCGAATGCTCGTCGCATGTCTAGGGGGCATGTAGGAACTTGCTTCTACGCTTCTTCGAATGCTCGAATCATACAAAGACTGGAACACCGTTTATTCGGTTTTAGGGATCTCAGACATACAAAACTCCCCCTATACAAGACATTTTTATATTTCAATGTCCTGTATAGAAGGAGCGCACCAATTTCTGCCCCACTCTCTTCGCTGCAGACAAACAGATAAAGTTAGTAGTCTGTTACTTCATCTTTAGTCTTCTATTAATGAAAATTATTCTAAAATGTTACTTTTTTCACAGATCATTCTCATTACGAAACAATTTGTCGCGCTTCCGTAAAAATCCATTTGTGATTGAAAACTTTTTCTAATCCTCCTTTTTTAGTAAAGCGATTCTTGATAAACCGTTCCGCTTCGTGCTTTCATTAGCTTTTCAAAACACGGATATACAATATATAGTTATGGATATGTGTTTTTTTATCATTTTAACACTATATATAGTTGAAAGAAAAACGAAATTGATTTATGATAGATGAGGAATAAGTCATTGAGGAGTTGGAAGTTATGATGGAAGTTAAACAAAAAGATTCTCTTAGCACTACCGTTTCATCGCTGCGAAATATGAAGATCATTAAGAGAGATGGTCGTCTCGTTGATTTTGATGATCAAAAAATCTATGATGCTTTGATCAAAGCTGAACAAAAAATTAACGGAGCACTAGCGCCTCTCAGCTACGAACGTATCCAGGAAATTGTTGAGCATGTAGACAGGGAAATTGCAGAACGTTTTACTTCAAACGTAAAAATTTATGAAATCCAAAACATTGTTGAACACATTCTATTGGAAAAAAATGAATACGAATTAGCCGAAGAATACATTAACTACCGTACTCGCCGCGACTTTGAACGCAGTAAAGCAACTGATATTAATTTTACTATAGGGAAACTGCTGAATAAAGATCAGACTGTCGTAAATGAAAATGCCAACAAGGACAGTGATGTCTTTAATACACAGAGAGATTTGACTGCCGGAATTGTAGGTAAATCTATCGGATTAAAAATGCTGCCTCCCCATGTTGCCAATGCTCATCAAAAAGGGGATATTCATTATCACGATCTGGATTACCATCCATATACACCAATGACGAACTGTTGTCTGATTGATTTCAAAGGCATGCTGAATAATGGATTTAAAATTGGAAACGCAGAAGTTGAATCACCAAAATCTATACAGACTGCGACTGCACAAATATCACAGATTATTGCCAATGTAGCTTCCAGTCAATACGGCGGCTGTTCTGCCGACCGTGTAGATGAACTACTGGCTCCATTCGCTGAATTAAATTACTTAAAACATCTTGATGATGCAAAAAAATGGATTGACGGAAAAGAACGTCAGGAAACATATGCGAAGGAAAAAACAAAAAAAGACATCTATGATGCCATGCAAAGTCTGGAATATGAAATTAATACCTTGTTCACTTCAAATGGTCAGACACCGTTCACTTCTCTAGGCTTTGGACTTGGGCTGAGCTGGTTTGAACGTGAAATTCAAAAAGCGATTCTGCAAATTCGAATCAATGGACTGGGAAGTGAAAAACGAACAGCCATTTTCCCTAAACTGATCTTCACACTGAGAAAAGGAACAAATCTGAACAGTGAAGACCCCAACTATGATATTAAACAGCTTGCATTGGACTGTGCAACAAAACGCATGTACCCTGATATTTTGAATTATGATCGATTGATTGAATTGACAGGAAGTTTTAAAGTACCGATGGGCTGCCGCTCTTTCCTTCAGGGCTGGAAAGATGAAAACGGCGAGGAAATTAACGTTGGGCGAATGAACTTAGGTGTAGTAACCTTAAATCTCCCTAGAATTGCTCTTGAAGCAAATGGTGACTTGGACAAATTCTGGTCACTGCTTAACGAACGGCTGGGTACAATGAAAGATGCGCTTGTTTATCGCGTAGAACGTTGTAAAGAAGCTGCTCCTGCCAATGCACCAATCCTTTATATGTATGGTGCTTTTGGCAAACGTCTTTCAAGAGATGAGTCAGTAAATGAACTATTTAAAAATAAACGTGCAACTGTTTCATTGGGCTATATCGGCTTGTATGAAGTAGCTTCCGCATTTTACGGCGGTGAATGGGAAAACAAACCGGAAGCAAAAGAACTGACTTTGGATATTCTTAAAACTTTGAAAGCCAGCGCTGACGAATGGGGCAACGAGTACGGATACCATTTCAGTGTATACTGTACACCAAGCGAAAGTCTGACTGATCGCTTCTGCCGTTTGGATACTGAGAAGTTCGGTGTAATAGAAAACATCACTGATAAAGAATACTATACAAACAGCTTCCATTACGATGTCCGAAAAAATCCGACACCCTTTGAAAAGCTTGATTTTGAAAAAGACTATCCTCAATATTGTTCAGGCGGTTTTATTCACTACTGTGAATATCCAGTTCTGCAGCAAAATCCTAAAGCACTTGAAGCTGTTTGGAATTATGCCTATGACAAGGTCGGTTATTTAGGTACAAACACACCGATAGACCATTGCTATGAATGCAGCTATGAAGGGGACTTCCAGCCGACAGAAAGAGGGTTTGAATGTCCGCAATGCGGAAATCATGACCCTAAATCTTGCGATGTAGTAAAACGTACTTGCGGATATCTCGGAAATCCTCAAGCCCGTCCAATGGTTCATGGACGTCACAAAGAAATCTCTTCACGTGTTAAACACATGAACTAAAAGGAATCTGTAAAAATAAATGGCCAGCTTCAAAGAATAAGGAAAAGCTTCCCAAAATCGTTTTGACGGTTCCAAGAAACAATTTCCTTATTCTAATGAAGCTGTTTTTTTAACCGAGAGTGGGACAGAAATAAAGTTCCAAACGCTCTTCGTATCTATCCCCGAATAAACGGTGGGACAAAAGCAAAAATTCTTTTTGCGACGAGTAACCGCAGGAGCAGCTCCTTCACTGAGTAGACAACAGGACGCATCTGCATCTACTCTGCTAAAGCAATCCTAGTGAAGCTTATGTTTCCTACGTAGAAGTTGATGGGATCGAAGCGCAGCGTAGTGTATCCATTCACAGCTATTCATCCTATGAATAGTGTTTCTTGACTATTTTCAGATATTCCTTCTTAATTCTCGGAGCTAATCACTTTTGTCCCGTCCTCATCTCAGACGAGCGCTGAAGCAAGGAATTGAGTAAATTATTTAAATTGCCTTTTTTACCTGCTTTTACAGTATGAATGCATCATTGAAAGGATGATTTTATATATGAACAATCCTGACCCAAAAGAATGGCTCGCAAAAGATTACAGCCAGAATTATATTGCGGACTATAAAGCTTTCAACTTCGTTGATGGTGAAGGAGTTCGCAACAGTCTTTATGTCAGCGGCTGTCTTTTTGCCTGTGAAGGCTGCTTTAACAAAGCTATACAAAATTTTCATTATGGGAAGCTTTTTACCAAGGAGCTGGAAGACCAGATTATCAAGGATTTGTCTCATGACTATGTCCAGGGAATGACACTTCTTGGCGGTGAACCATTTTTGAATACAGAGGTTTGTCTGAAAGTTGTTGATCGGATTCATCAGGAATTTGGAACAACTAAAGATATCTGGTCATGGAGCGGCTATACCTTTGAAGAGCTGCTTTTGGAAACAGAAGACAAGCTGGAGCTGCTTAACAAAATTGATATACTGGTGGATGGTCGTTTTGAATTAAGCAAACGTAATTTAAATCTCCAATTCCGCGGAAGCAGTAATCAGCGGATTATAGATGTAAAAAAATCTCTCGCAGAAGGCAAAGCAGTTATTTGGGAAAAATGTCATGATGCAGAAACCTCCTACGAGCAGATACGTAAAGCTGAATTAATATAGACAAGCGATAGAGATAAGCGATTTAAACTCGCTCATTTCTGTCGTTTCTTTACTTACATTCTAAATGAATACCTGTCTGCATCTTATCTATCTTGTCCGCTTTTATGAAAGCCGTACCTTTCATGAAAGCGATGATTTCTAATTGAATAGTCAGGTATTTCCAAGGGCCAGCAGGTTAACTGTTCTTTCTGTTCCAACAACTCCCACGCTTGGATGCCCAACCCTTTTCCAATATATTTCGGCAGAATGCAAAATTTTCCAAAATTCCAGTTGATAATTGATTCTTTACGGTGAAAATTCATACAGCCATTATCTGTCTCCTCTATTACAATAATACGTGTCATCCTAATGAAGCCTCTCTGAAGTTCATTTTTTCTCGTTTTTCACCCCTGTCAATTTTACATGGAGATTTTTTATGTATCTGTTTGATTGATATTAGTTTTCTCCTGCTCTCCCCACAATGGGAGCACAATATTTTCATAAGACAAGGGATCAAGATTAGTCAACGTAATCCCCAACAGCCGTATCCCATGCTCCAACCCGCCAACTTCTTCCCAGATCAGATGAGCCTGATAGTAAAGCTCTTCTTTTTTTTTAATATAATCAGGTAGAGTCTTTCTTTTAGTTACAGTTGTATAATCTGCATATCTAACTTTCAAAACAATCGTTTTACCATGTTTTTGTACTCGTCTTAAAGAGTGTTCAACTGATTCTGCCAGTGTACGGAGCTGAGCAACTACTTCATTTTCAGTTGTCAGCGGTATTCCATATGTATTTTCTCTGCCGACAGATTTTCGATCCCTTGTCACACTGACCGGTGAATCATGAACCCCTCTGACCTTTCTATATAAAGAATAACCCATTTTACCAAAATGTCTGATTAGAGTCATTTCGTCTACCTCATACAAATCAGCACCTGTAAAAATCCCCAAATCATTCATCTTAGGCACTGTTTTCTTACCAATCCCATGAAATTTGTCGATTGGAAGAGCCTTTAAAAAATCTTCCGCCTCTTCCGGTAAAATGACTGTCAAACCTTTGGGTTTTTGAAAATCTGAAGCAAGTTTTGCTAAAAACTTATTATAACTAACCCCTGCTGAACAAGTCAGCCGAAGCTCCAGCCAGATATCCCGTTGAATCAGCTTGGCAATCTTAATTGCAGAGCTGCTCCCGATTTTGTTCACAGTAACATCCAAATATGCTTCATCAATTGATACTGGTTCAATAATATCCGTATATCGTCGGAAAATCTCACGAATTTGAACAGAAATTTCAGAATATTTTTTATGGTTTCCAGGTTTAAAAATAGCCTCCGGACAAAGTTCAAAGGCTTTTTGAGCGCTCATGGCAGAATGGATACCGTATTTCCGTGCTTCGTAATTTGCGGTTGTTACTACTCCCCGACCGCCAGTATCGCTTGGATGACGGGCGATTACCAGGGGATGACCGACAAGTTCCGGATGATCTCTTTCTTCTACTGAAGCAAAAAATGCATCCATATCTATATGAATAATTTTTCTTGAGGTATCTTTTTTTAGAGGAAATTGCAGTTCACTCATCCGTCAGCGCCCCTTTCCTCTATTATTATAAACGAACGTTTGTTCATATACAATCCATCGTGATTACGAATAAGAAACTTTTTTCAACCAGTTGTTCAACAGTCTATTCCTTTATATTCTAGCACTGGTGCTGCAAAGATATAGCCCAAGGTTAGTTATTCAAAGCTTCCCCCGCTGAAATACCTGCTTGTTTAAAGGAAGGTGAGAAGAATCAATTAAGTGAAAACTACTTCTCTTCATTGTCGGTTGAATCTGCTGAGTCTTTACCGCCAGTTATTGAAAGAGTGCCTGTAGAATTTTTTGATTGATCGCTTGCAGCTTTCTAGAATAGGTTGATTCTTTCGATAGCAGCCCTTTTGCTTTAATGTCAAATGTACCTGCAGAATCATCATTCAAGCTATACGATACTTTCGCTGCAGAACTGTTTTTATTTGAAAAAGTCAGAATTGCTGTATTTAGATTTTCATCTTTTGATTTCACCTGAATAGTCGGTGTCGTCAAATTCCCGATGCCGATATTTTGAGTTATTGTTGTCACACTGTCTGTTTGACCAAATTCATACACACCTACAATACGTTTACCACTCAGAGCTTCTGGTTTTCTATCCACTACTTCCGGATAAATAGGAGCCGTTTCAGAAACACCAAGGTAAACAGGCTGCCCATAAGGAATTTTTTCAAGTTTGTATGATCCTACAAGTGATGGTGATTTAGTTTGTGCAAGAACATTTCCGTTACCATCATAAGCAGTCTACTCAACTTCTTTTAGAAATTCCAATACTCCCTTTTTACCGTCCATATTAGTATCATTAAATACCTGACCGGTGATATTCGCATATTGCTTAATACCAAAATAAAAATGATCGGTCTTTTTGATTTTTAAACCGGTAAAGTCATAGGCATTTCCAAAGTAGTCTACTTTTACAAAACGTGTCGCCGGAATCTGGTCAATCTAATTACCAATTCCACGCAATGCTTGAGTCGAGCTTTGAATAATTGCTGCTGTTTCTTCACCAAGCCATGCTTCATAGTTCAACTTATCCACTTCATCTGCAATTTTTGGAAAGAGCTCTGCAAGTTGCTTGATATAACGATTTTCATTGTTCGTATCAATATCGCCTGTCGAAAGCAACTCAGGATTATTCAGAATTGAGTTTACATCTTTTCCCTGAATAATATCCAATATAGCTGTAATTTTACTGCTGTTTTCCAGCATACCGGAAAGTATCAGATCAAATGGCGAACGCATAATAATGTAAAAATCGCTCTCTATATTGGGAATATTGATCAGCTGACCTTATTTTGTAGTTCTCAGATAAATTACATCTGCACTATCAACATTTCCGTTAAGTGCATTGGTTAAAAGCGAAGCAACATTTACAGCTTCTAATTCCCCCGTTTCCATAACTTCTGCAAAACGGCGCAGATTTAGAATAATCATCGTTTTTCCATTGATAATTTCTTCGCCTTCACCCATTACACCATCCCAATTATTATCATTTCTAATTTATTCATACTAATTAGTAAATAATATATTGTTTCAAAAGATAAAAAATATCATCTGAATAAAATTCAAAAAATGACTATTATCCTCTTGGAAGCTTATAAGAAAATAATGTCTATTTCTGATATTCACTTGTTCATCCGCGATTTTATGCAGATTAATCATATTATCTTATTTTCAATTTTTATCAGATAAAGTTTTTTTATATTATTCATTTTAAAAATGGTATTAATTCCTCATTCCCTTATTTTAATACGTATGACTTTTTCAACTGGACAGACAAATATTTTACCATCTCCAACTTTTCCGCCTGACAAATATCCAAAATAAAAGAAATGACTGACTCAACATTTCCAGCTTCAACAATAAAACTAAGCTTCACATTCAGGAATAGAGTAGTGATAGCCTCCTGTCCTCGAACATATTATCTACAATCCCTCTAAAATCAAATTTAATCAACCTTCATTTTTAACAAATAATGTCATAAAATATCCTCTTAATAAATGGGGGAATAAACCAAGCTCGTCTTACTATCAAATTTACTTTAGTGAGCTATACTTCATCTAAAAAAAAGCCTGACAATTTAATTCGCCCGGCTGATTTTTATATTCTATTGTCTCCCTTTCATACTGCGAATAACCTCCGCACAGATAATCGAACTCACATATTACCCGATATCTATTCTTCACCTACATGGTAGGCTTTATAAACATCCTGTTTTTTCATCCCCCTAAGTTTAGCCGCTTCCTTCACAGCTTCTTTTGAAGTCAGACCTGTTGAAATAAGTCCTTCGACATGTTCCTTCACCGAATCCGGAAAATCAACAGTTTCCTCAGGTTCTTCTCCTCCGGAAATAATTAAACAGCATTCCCCTTTGACAGATTGCTCCTCTAGATAACGAATCAGTTCACTAACTGTTCCGCGAAGATACTCCTCATGGAGCTTTGTCAGTTCTCTGCACAAAACCGCTTGACGCTCACCACCATAGATCTCCTGCATATTCTTTAATGTTGCCAGTACTCTATGAGGCGACTCATAAAAAATTTGAGCAGGAACCAGATATTTTAGCTTGTCCAGAGCAGCCCTTTGTTCTTTCCCTTTTCGAGGCAGAAAACCATAAAAGGTAAACGGCTGAGGTAAAATTCCTGAAGCAATTAAAGCGGTTATTCCCGCTGAAGCACCAGGTAATGCAATGACAGAGATTTGTGCCTTTATACAGGCAACGACGAGTTCGTGTCCCGGGTCGCTGATCGAAGGCATTCCGGCATCACTGACCTGAGCGATTGTCTCTCCTGAGAGCAGGCGCTCAAGAAGTACAGGTATTCGCTCTTTGTAATTGTGTTCATGAAAGCTCATTTGAGGGGTATCAATTTCAAAATGATTCAGCAGTTTTTTCGTTGTTCGAGTATCTTCACTGGCTATCAGATCTGCTTCCTTTAAACTACGGATACTGCGAAACGTCATATCTTCTAAATTTCCTATCGGCGTTGGGACTAAAAATAGTTTCCCCTGAGCTTCCTGTATATAGCTTTTTTGCTTTTTCAGCGTTTTTCCCTCCACTCTCTCTAAAAAGAAATAGGGCGTGGCAGTATTTGCCACAGCCCTTCAAAACCCCATAAATGATATTTCAGAACCAACCTCTTCGATAATAAGCCGAAATTCATCAAAAATTTATGAAATACCAATTAAGAATCAATCAACCTTCTGCTTATTTATTACGCTCTCCATAGATTACATCCAGACAAAACGCACATTCTTCATCATTTTCTCTACGGGAGCCATACAAAATATTACATACATGAAATCCCTCTTCATACAATTTTTCCAAATTCATCCGTGATTTTGATAATTCCTGTCGAGAAGGGTCAGCGTCTGGTTGAGAAAGCTGGTTTAATTCCTGCAGATGTTCTCTTAATCGCTGATTTTCTATTTCAAGTGTTGTGTTTTTTTCAACAAGCTCATGAAGCCCTTCCTTTAACTCAGACAACCGGAACATCGTTTCTTTCAACTCTATTTCAAGTGAATCCAGTCCATCATACAGTGATCGTTTATCCATCTTTAATCACCTTTTTCTGAGTCAGCTTTTTCTGCAGCTTCTTTCAGTTCCTCATAATCATATTCAACTGGTGTTTCTCTGCCGAACAGCCTGACTTTGACGATTCTGCTTAAAAGATTAAGACCGATAACCTTTCCTTTGCCGTCAGGAGTCAGAACCTCTGATCCATAATCAGGCAATTCTTTTTTCGCTGCTTCGTATTCATCATTTTCATACTTCAAACAGCACATCAGACGACCGCATAATCCGGAAATTTTTATCGGATTGAGAGACAGGCCCTGATCCTTTGCCATTTTAATCGAAACTGGAACAAAATCACCTAAAAAAGTCGAACAGCACAATTGACGGCCGCAGGGACCAATGCCGCCTAAAATTTTGGCTTCATCTCTTACACCAATTTGTCGCAGTTCAATTCTGGTTCTAAAAATAGCTGCCAAATCTTTTACCAGCTCACGGAAATCAATTCGTCCGTCTGCAGTAAAATAGAAAATCATTTTGCTGCGGTCAAATGTATATTCCACTCGAATCAGCTTCATTTCCAGCTGATGCTTGGCAATTTTTTCATTTGCAGTAGAAAACGCCGCATCGGCATCTTCGATATTCTTCTGTTCTTTTTCCAAATCTTCAGAAGAAGCTTTATTTAAAATTGGCTTTAAATCCTCAGGCAAATCCTCAGGATCAAGGGATTTCTTAGGTATGGCAACAACAGCCATCTGCTTTGACTGCTGAGATTCTACGAGGACTTTTTCATCATAGACATACTCTGCCTTACCTGGAGAAAAGTAATATATATGACCGGCTTCTCTAAAACGAACGCCTACTACTTCAACCATTGTAATCCTCCTATAGATAAATTAAGGGTGAATCATTCGTAAAACAAGCTGTTCACAAACGCTTTGCCAGCTGACATTTGCCTCCCATTTTCGATACGCCTTCAGAATCAGCTCCACTCGCAGTGCAGCTTTTTCAACGTCTGCTTTCGATCGTCCTTCTGTTGCTTTTTCCAGTAACAGCTGACGATAATAGGCAAGTAACAAGTCAAAGCCCAGCTTCTGCTGTTCTTTTTCCCTGAAAACTTTTGTCATTTTTTTCTGAACATATATAAACGCCTGAAGATCATCTTTCACAAGATAATCAAACCATTGCTTAATGATTTCCCTAGCCTCATTAAACCACTCATCTTGCGAGATTTCAACTGCTTTATCTAAACTATTTGTCAAAGAAGACAAAAGAACAGCAGTTTTTTCACCTATTCCTTTATCTTTTAATAAACGAATCATTTTTTCTGCAGCCAAGGGCTGAAAATGCAAAATCTGACAGCGGGACTGAATGGTCGGAAGTATTTTCCCGATTGATTCAGTTTCAAGTATCGCGACAACATTTCCTTCCGGCTCTTCCAAAAATTTCAGCAGACTATTTGCTGCACCTATACTCATTTTTTCTGCCTGCTCGATAATAAATACTTTCTGTTTTGTTTCCACTCCACTTTTACTATACTCAGTTTTTAACTGGCGAATCTGATCAACTTTTATTGTCTGTCCGTCAGGCACGATGGTAAGAACATCTGGATGCTCCTGTTCGTTAATCCGTACACAATTGCTGCATTGATTGCAGGGATTATTGTCTGTTATATTCTGACAAAAGATTCTTTTCGTCAGCCACAGGGCAAATTCCCGCTTCCCGGTTCCTGAACCGCCTTCAAAAAGATAAGCATGGGCAATACGTCCATGCTCAAAACTTTTTGTCAGCTGTTTGTACAGTAAGGGCTGCTGCTGTTCCAGCTGTTGATAATCATTCATCATCAGTACTGGTGAAATCCTTCTACAGGAAGAATAAAGACTGTCGCTCCGCCTACTTCAACCTCTACCGGATATGGTACCTGCCCCTCCATTGTAAGATCAAGAGTCACCGGTGCAGAAACATACTGTTTACGCGACTGGCAAGTTTCTTTAATCAGCTCAAGTGCTTCCTCTACTCTTTCATCATCAATCCCTATAATAAATGTACTGTTTCCGGCTTTTAAAAATCCACCGGTCGTAGAAAGCTTGGTCGCACGAATATTTGCATCAATGAACTCATTGGCTAAACGATTACTGTCTTTGTCCTGTACAATAGCTAATATAATTTTCATTTGACATCACCCTTCTAATTTCTAAAATATTCTGGATAGCGATTGACAATTGCTTCAAATGTTAGTTCCACAACTGATTCCAAACTCAATTTGGCATCAATCTTTTGAATTCTCTCCGGGTTTTCTTCCACCAGTTTCAGATACTCATGACGGACACGCTGATGAAATTCAAGACCTTCCGAATCCAGTCGATCGTACTGGTTTCTTCTGTTATTTTGTATGCGCTGAAGTCCTGTATCAGAATCAACATCCAAATAAATTGTAAAATCAGGAACCGTTCCTTCAATGGCAAATTCATTGATTTCTGCGATTGGCTTAACACCAATCCTGCGTCCTGCCCCCTGATAGGCAATTGAGCTGTCCACAAAACGGTCACATAAAACAATATTGCCTTCTTCCAAAGCAGGAAAAACCTTTTCCACTAAATGCTGTCTTCTAGCTGCTGCATAAAGCAGCGCTTCCGTCCGTTCATCCATCTCCTGGTTTTGGGGGTCTAATATAATCTGACGAATCTTTTCTGCAATAGGAATTCCGCCAGGTTCTCTTGTTTTAATAATCCTCTTTCTGGCCGACAATGTCAGTCGTGGATATAATTCTCCCAATACACTGGTTTTCCCCGCTCCATCTGGCCCCTCAATTGTTATAAATAGTCCTTTTAAGCTCATATGCTTCATACTCTCTTTCAGTCATTATTAACTCATTGGTTTAATATATTTATTTTACTTGAAAAACAAACCTCTGTCGAATATCCCATTTAAAGCTCTCTGCGTCCTTCAACTGCTTTAAGCAGCGTAACTTCATCCGCATACTCAATATCACTGCCTACAGACAATCCGTGAGCAAGTCTCGTCACAGTAATTCCTGCCGGCTTAATCAGTCGGGAAAGATACATTGCAGTAGCTTCGCCTTCAGTTGTTGCATTCGTTGCAATAATCACTTCCTGCACCTCATCATCATGAAGTCTTTGGATTAGTGAAGGGATATTAATATCCTCAGGTCCAGTGCCTTCCATTGGAGAAAGGACACCATGAAGTACATGATACAGTCCATGATATTCTCTGACTTTTTCCATTGCCATAACATCTTTGGATTCCTCAACAACCAATATTGTACTTCGGTCTCTGCTCTGATCTTTACAGATATCACAGGGATCTTCTTCTGTAATATTTCCACAAATACTGCAAAAATGAAGATCTCTCTTTACACTGATTAAAGATTTAGCAAAGGTGTTTACATCTTCTTCTTTCATATCTATCGTATAAAAAGCCAACCGAGTTGCTGTTTTCTGTCCTATTCCGGGCAGCTTCATATAGCTCTCAATCAATCTGGCAATGGGTTCAGGGTATTGCATCTATACTTTAACTTCCTCTCATACCGGACGTATGCCGTTAGTACTTTAATTATCAAAAACCTGGATACTCGACTATTCGGTTTCATATCCGGTTAACTTCCAATGTTTAAGCAAATACTTGTCTGTAACTTAAAATTTCCTGTTATCAAATATTTTTCTGTGAATAGCAAATCTTTTTATTTCCCATCTCATCATTATACACTTAATTTGCTCAAGTGTTTAGTTATAACAGCTGATTCTTCCACATTATTAATTGTACTGATTTTCTTTTATAATTACCTCCAACAAATAACCTTTTAATAAAAGAGCGCAGCAACCGATTCATCAAATTATCAAAAACTCGATTTTCTGCTTAATACAGATAAAACCACGTATACCGCACTATCATCATTTTAGCAAAGTTTGATGGCAGAAACAAAAAGAGCAATACACCTCATTAAACAGCCTGCTCAAACTCTCTATTTGAGTTTATCCATAATATTGGAGGCTGAATTGTTAATTTAGTACTCCAGTGACTTTTTTTTATTTTCACAATCAATTGGTGCCACCACAAAAGAGGTCTCTGTAATCCATTTTGCAGGATCTGGCTCTTGTCCCGGTGATACATGAGAACGATTCACCATAGGACCTGCAACCTGATACTGGTTGAATTCGAGCCACAAAGCAATCGCCTGTGTGACCTGAGGCATCTGCTCAAAGCTGCCGTTAAAGGTTACTGAAGCAGTCAGCATTTCGGAAGCATTGAAAAAAGTAATTTCTCTGTTCCCTTCATACTCTCTCGCTACTTCTATCTGCACCTCAACATCCACATCTTTCTCTCTATACTCTTCATCATGATAAATACTTACAGGAAGTGAAGCTGGAACAGCTTTTGCACCTAGCTGCTGGATTTGTTTCCATATATTTTCCCAGAGTTCCCCTTCATCCTGATAGGTCAGAAGCTTTTTTCTCATACTGGCTACTTTTCTTGCCGGTATTACCTTTAAGAGAACATTATACTTTTCTATATCGCTGCCTTCTCTTAATTGCGTTTGCAATTGTTGAATCATTTTTTTCTTTTTTACCAGCGTTTCCATCTCTTCATCAATTTCAGATTCTTTTTCCTCATAATATGAATTAACAATCTCTAGTTGCTCTTTTTCCAGAATCTCTTTGATAGTTTCCAGCTTTAAACCTACCTGTTGAAGTAGTTTTATCTGATTGATTTTTGTTATCTGTCCAGCTTCATAATAACGATAGCCTGATTGGAAATCAATTTTAGCAGGAATCAACAAATTCAATTTTTCATAATATCTCAATGTCCGTACTGTTGTATTGGATATTTTTGAGAACTCCCCGATTTTAAACATCTTTCAGCCCCTCCCATCAATAACTTAGCCGTTTTACATATCAGCATCGTCGCACCTTTTGAACTACAGACCAGTATTTTTCTCATACCCATATATAAAAACAATCCCCTCACTCTCATCAGTATGAGCCATGCCTTAAATACAAACCACGAAATTAAAATATATTTAGGAGCTGCTTGCATTAAACACTGTCTAAATCAAGTTCCAAATCAAAACCTCCAGTGTGAACTGGAGGTTTGCTCTGCGGCTGAAAGCCTCTATTACCGGCCAGAGCCTGAAAGGCCCACTGAAGAAAGGTCTCCCGCTAGCACCACAATTACTCACGACTC
>NZ_JAJDJW010000025.1:0-30240 GCF_020567645.1 Enterococcus sp. CWB-B31 | reverse complement strand
CGAATAAACGGTGTTCCAGAAGTTGTCTCTTCGGAAATAAGTCGAACTATACTGAAAATATGAGTAGCTATTTTCGTATATTCCGACTTATTTCTTGAGACAGAACACTTCTGTCACAACCTCACTTCCTAAGTTTTTTAAAGCAAGTGTTAAATAATTAAAAAAATCTTGTTCTGACATAAAAATCTCTCCTGTCATTATTTTCATTTTTTGTAGTTAATTATTTTTATCAATAATTCATATGTTTCTATATCTAAAGTGTAAGCAATTTTTTTTATGTTGTCGATTGAAATGTTTCTTTTTCCCGTTCAATATCTGAAATGCATATACGATTGTAAACTGCAAGCGAAAGTCAATTCTTCTTGTTCTTATGGTTTTTAGAAAAAAAGTTGACAAATATTGAAAAAACGACAACTGAATGGCTACAAAATAGTCCTCGAAACTTGTTTAAATCCATTACCTTTGACTGTGGAAAGGAATTTTCAAACTGGAAAAGCATAAGTAATTCCAACGATATTTCTATTTATTTTGCAGACTCTGGGACACTGTCACAACGTAGGCTAAACGAGCATTCTAATGGACTGCTATGTAAAGATGGGTTACCTAAAACGATGGATTTTAATCAAGTTGACCAAGCTTTTGTTGCGGCTGTTGTTTCCAAATGAAATCACATACCAAGAAAATCCTTAAATTACCGAACACCATTAAAAGTATTTTTGAGTTACGTAAATGAGAAACAATTATCCAGCTTAATTTAACAAATTAAATAAAAATTCAAAGTCGTTTAGAATTATGACTGGAAATAAGCTAGAAATACAAAACTTATGTCAACCTCTAGATGCGTTAGAGGCAAGATTATGTGATGAGAGGAGGTATTAATTTTACCTTGTCCCATGAATTATTTATCGGTATACTAAAATCTCAAAGATGGTAGAAAAGGAATGCTAACATGCAAATGAAACGGGTTATACAAAATGCGGTTATAGAACTGGTAAAAGAAAAGCAGATTGATAAGATCAGTACGACAGAGATTGCTAAGCGAGCTTTTATTAGTCGGATTACATTCTATAATTATTACGCAAACAAATATGAAGTGATTGAATCGTTATTAGAAGAAATTATCGAAGGATTTAAACAAATTCAAAAGAAGAATGCTACTTTTTTACTGACGATAGATATGGAATCAAAGTCAGAAATAACTGAGCGCTTATTGCCTAATGTATTAGAAATCACTGGTTATTTTTATGAACGGAAAGAGGTAATAGAAATGTTGATGAATAAAAATAGCGATGTGGAGTTAATGGATGAACTGTATGCTGTGTATTTTGATCATTTTATCCGAGTGTTACCGACTATTTTTTATGTAAAATTTTCTAAGCGAGATTTGGATTACTACGCTTCATATATGACAAAAGGAGTAGCCATAATTATAGAGAAGTGGTTTCAAGAAGGATTCCAACAATCTGTAGCATTCATTTCGGAGAGCATCCTAAAAATGTTGAGTGATTCTTTAAATAGCTTGTACAAAAATTCAAAACAGATTTAGGATACTCACTAATTTGTGAGAATTAATCATAGTGTTTCTTGATAACAATAGACAAATGAGTGTTAAGTGTAAATGAATTTCACCTGCCAATAAAGTATCATTAATCTATAAAATAGTTGTTATTTATCAAGGTTAATCCAGCCTGTGAATAGCATCTTCATAATAGATAATGAATTAATCTGATGAAAAAGGGGAAATTAAAGTGAAGAAAAAATTATTTGTAGGATTTTTGTTAACACTGTTGACTATCGGAATGGTAGGTTGCGGAGCAAGTAATGATGTGAGTAAAGATGAAAGCAGCATGGCAGGTAGTGGTGAAACAAAAAAAGCATCAGCAGAAGATTTTGTTGCACTTACTGAGGTATATTTCGAGAAGCAACAGGCATTGATGATGAAGCAGTCAGAAGGGCAATCGGATGATTTTGAAGTGGTAAGTCAGCATGCCCAGGATGTTATTAATTCTGACGAGTACAAAGCTTGGGAAGCGGAAGCTAAAAAAATGGATGAGCTTCAATTGGACGCAGATGAAGAAAAAGTAAAAGAGCTTACTGAACTACAGGCTGCGTTGAAAGAATATAATGAAATTCAAGCAGATTATTTTAACAAGTTAGCAGAGGCTGCGGATAAAGAGGCCTATAATCAAGTGAATACGGATTTAGCAGATAAATTAGATGCCTCACAAAATAAATTAATTGATTTGATGAATACGATTGATTTATAAGGGTTTTGCACCATTGAATTATTTCGGAAGAATACATTTACACAAATTTGGTTCTTTGCGTAACCACGTTTATAAGCATGTATACAATGCAGAATAAATGAGAATTGCTCAAGAAGAATTTATGAGGTTATTTAATGATTATCGTACAGAAAATGGAGTAGGAATTGTAGAAAATCATGATGTTTTACAAGCCGCATCTGAGATTCGAGCCCCTGAACTAGTTGAAAACTTTGATCATACTCGACCAAATGGTAATTCTTACATGGAAGCTGTCAGTGAAGCGAATAAAGAATTGACAGGTGTATGGGGACTAGGTGATCTTAGTAGTGCAGGTGAAAATATTGCTTCACAGTTTGCACTTGGTGGAATTATTTCAGGTAAACAATTAGCTGAAAAACTATTTGAAAATTGGAAAAACAGTTTAGGCCTTAATGCAATCATGTTGAATGGAAATCGTGATTACATGGTACTTGGTTTATATGTTGATGGCTAACTAAATTGGTGTAAGACAAAAGCTCTCATTTTGAGAGCTTTTTCTTGGTATTGTTCAATTTTTTAGGATGTGAGGTAGGTAGTCTGTAATAAATGTGTCGCAAATAGGGTCACACATCATTTTTCTTAATCATTGGTTGACCACCAGAATCTAATAGCGGTGTAATATTGGTACCTGAACTATCTGTTGTGACACAAAGATATTGTACACCTGTGATTTTGTCAGTTATTATGACAACTGTTAACCCATACTTCACTGTTGATGGATCTTGTGGTCCATCAATTTTGACGGTTTTTTATTTGTGAAAACAACAGGTAAACAGCATTATTTTTCCATATTAACTTCATTTGATGAAAGGTTTATTTTGCTTTATAGCTTGATCTAAGCAATTTAGCAATGCCCTTTTTTCACTGCAAGGGTCGGGCAGGCCACTCAAATTTAAAAATTTACCCCTTTCCATTACAAAAGAACATTGCTTTGTCAAACATTCATGAACTCATACTATTCGTTCACCCTGAATAATGAAACTTATTGATAAGCTTTCGTATAAATTGCACCGACACGAAAAAGCAAAATGAACCATCATTTCAAAATTGAAACGAGATTTTGAAAAACTAAATCAAAAAGCAAGTTCGTAAAGAATGCTTCTTTACAATCTGCACCTCGGCTCTAAATAAAATGGAATGGTTCAAAAAAACAATAAGGAGTGGTCAAATATGACTCAGCTAGTAACGGAACAAATGATGATGGCAGCAAATGGTAAAAGAATGGGAGGTAAAAGGGATTATTGGATATATCTAACTAATTTAAAAGCTTATAATGAAGAGTATTTAGTTGGTGTATATCTTCACTTCCCATTTTCTGATGAAGATTTAGAACAAGTGTATAAACAAATTTTGGTTGGGAATGAATTGGTTGATGAGTTTGGTAATTCATATGAAGAATATTTCATCAGTAATTATGATATGTCATTTCAAGTAGGAGAATATAGTTTTCCACAAAAATTATCAGAAAAACATGAAATTTTGTGAAATTATAGGGACTATCCGAGAAATGTTATAGAGATAATAGCAGAAAATGTAGACTGTGATATAATAAAGGGAGAATAAGTGTTGTATAGATGGTGTTTTTCTTGTTAATTCTTAGATATAAAAAATTATCTATGTGATTTTTAGTATTGTATTATTTTAGATATATATATAAATAAGTAAGGAAGGTGGGAATTGGATGAATAGAAGAAAAGCATTAGTAGTTGGATTTAACTATTATGATAAAATCGGTAATCTTAAAGGGAGCGTACCTGATGCTTATAGTGTGAGTTCTGTTCTTTCAGATAATAGTGATGGAACTAAAAATTTTGATGTTAAACTTTATCCGGTGATTGATAAAGAAAGTGAACTGTCTAGACATCAATTAAAGTCATTGGTATATGATTTGTTCGATGATGATAACGATATATCTTTATTTTATTTTTCTGGGCATGGCTACATTGAAAATACTGGTGGTTATTTACTTACTTCTGATTGTAAAACAGGTGATGATGGATTTCCAATGATAGATTTACTAACTATTGTTAATAAATCAAGAGTTAGGAATAAAATCATAATATTAGATACTTGCTATTCGGGAAATATGGGAAACCTTGATGTTGATTCTAATGTTGTAACAATTAATGAAGGTGTCACTATTCTAACTGCATCACAAAAAAGCGAAGCTTCAGTTGAATGGGAAGACGGAGGACTTTTTACAAAATTGTTTATTGATGCTTTAAATGGTTCTGCTTCCAATTTATTAGGAGAAGTTTCTCCGGGGAGTATCTATGCACATATAGATCAATCTTTGGGAGACTGGGAGCAGAGACCTGTATTTAAAACGAATGTTAAAAATTTCGTGTGCATGAGAAGAACTCAAGCACCTATTAGTCTGATAGAATTAAAAAAAATTACAGAATTATTTTCTGATAGTTTTGAGATTCAATTAGATCCATCATTTGAACCTGATAGTGAAAATCCAGATAAAAAAAATAATGAAGTATTTTCAATTTTACAGAAGTACAATAGGTTAAATCTCGTTGTTCCCGTAGGAACAGAACATATGTATTTTGCTGCTATGGAATCAAAGAGCTGCAAATTAACAGTTATAGGAGAGTTTTATTGGAAGTTAGTAAATGAAAAAAGAATATAAAAGATAGAACTATTCTGAGTAAAGGAGCAGAAAATGGTAGTTACATCAGAAGAAGTATTTTTTTTAACAATATCATATTTGATACCTGGATTTTTAATAAACACTCTGATTGAAAATTCGTTATATTTAAAAAGAAATACATTAAGTACTGCTCTGCTAAATTATTTTATTTTTAGTTTGCTTAATATAACATTATTTACTTCAGTAGATAAGATCTTTTACATTATTTTCGGACAATATTTAATCAATAATATAATACTTATTTCTTTTTTTAGAAGCTTGATGATGCCACTGTTTATCTGGGCGTTGATCATGTGGGCATATAAAAGTTCATATGGAAAGAGATTAGTGAATGCAATGGGATTGAGTAAGGAGCATTTAACTGAAACATCATGGGATTATATTTTTTATAATATTACCCAAGTAGGTGGAGCATATCTTATCATAACACTTAGAGATTATACTAATATCTATGGGTTTGTAGGTGATCAATCTTTTATTTCTTCGAACAAAGAAGGTAGTAATGATATTTATATTGAAAATGTATTTACTTCAAATGAATTTAATGAGTCTATAAATTCAGGTATGTTGATTTATGAAAAGGACATTTTGACAATTTATTGTTGTCACAGTGAAGAAGGAGAACTATAAATGCTAGAAAATAAAAAAAATTTTAAAGAAAAGAGCGGTCCTCTGAATAGAGGGTATAAGCCTGAAAAAAGTGAACATTCTATTCCAAAACCTAAAACAGTAAAACCTGTTATTAAACCAAAAAAAGACTAAAGTATAAATAATCTTAATTTAAAATGAGAAGGAGAATAAAATGAAAAATGTATTTATACCACATAGATGGAATAACGAGGATTTTAATGACATTAGCGGGCTATTAGATAGAACAAAATTTATAGTAAGAAACTATTCTGTTCCTAAAGTATCGCCAATGGATAGTATAGATTATCGATATAATGTTGATCCTCAAATTCAGAAACAAATTAAATATGCTAGTTTTGTTGTTTGCTCAAATCGACCAGCAAATAGTGGAGGTATAGCATCTGAAGAAATAAAATTTGCGGTTTCAATAGGTAAACCCGTTGTTGCTATAAAGATTACGCAAAGCACAAGTACATTAATAACAAACTTAGGAATCTCCGTAATTTCAAACCGTAGAGATTCATTGGAAAATTGGGTGGCTTATGCTGTATAAGAATAGCAAACAAATATTTGTTTTTATAAGGAAGTGATGTCTTGAAAGTATTTTTAAGTAGACCTACAAATTTATCTAAAAATAATCAGCTTGTAATAAATGAACTAGATATCTTTTTAAGAAACAGAAGCATAGAAACAGTGACAATAGGTGCTAATACTTTTACCAATGATTCTCCTTTGGTTGCAGTGAAAAGTGAAATGAGTAACTGTGTTGGCGCAATAATATTAGGTTTTCCTCAGACTTACGTAAAAAAAGGTATTCTAAAACACGATACAACTGAGGAATGTGAAATTATCAATAAAAAATTACCTACTCCATGGAATCAAATAGAGGCTGCGATAGCATTTGCATTTGACTTACCAATGCTTATTATAGCTGATAATGATATCTCTGGGGGAGTGTTTGATCCAGGTATAACACATAATTATATACATAAATATGATTTGAATACGTCAATGTGGTTGGATGAAGAAAAATTCCTAGATCCATTTAATAAATGGTATCAAACAATCATAAAAAGATGAATAGGTAAGCTGGATAGAATTTTATTAAAATAACACCTATGACTTGCGGATTTTTAGTGTAAATCCCCACCTTTGGGATGAACCCTATTTAAATTGTCTGAAATTAAGTGAATAGTGGACGTAAGAAAAACCCTCGTATTGCAGTGTTTTGAAACTTCATGAAACTAAGCGTGACCAAACCAGGTCTTAAGAAAAAAGTAGGATTACAAAAAATAACCCCCTGTCAAGCGTTATCCTGACAGGGGGTTTTGGTAGGGAAAATGGTAGGGAACCGTATCATTTTTAATGAA
This sequence comes from Enterococcus sp. CWB-B31, assembly GCF_020567645.1. Lineage (NCBI taxonomy): Bacteria > Bacillati > Bacillota > Bacilli > Lactobacillales > Enterococcaceae > Enterococcus > Enterococcus sp. CWB-B31. The sequence continues at coordinate 23,275 of NZ_JAJDJW010000025.1, read as the reverse complement.
AATCAAGCATTTCATAAGTTGTAAAACGTTGATTTATCGGCATTCCCCATTCATGTTATGTTGGCTCTTTATTCCCACTCCACCGTTGCTGGTGGTTTGCTCGTAATATCATACACGATTCGGTTTACGTGGTCGACTTCGTTTACGATACGTACAGAGATCTTTTGCAGTACATCCCATGGAATACGGGCAAAGTCTGCGGTCATTCCATCAATTGAAGTTACTGCACGAATACCGACTGTGTAATCGTAGGTTCTTCCGTCGCCCATTACACCGACGCTGCGGATGCCCGGCAGAACAGTAAAGTATTGCCAAATGTCTCGGTCTAAGCCGGCACTGGCGATTTCTTCACGAAGGATTGCATCCGATTCGCGAATAATTTCCAGTTTTTCTTCGGTAATTTCCCCCAGCACACGGATACCAAGTCCTGGTCCTGGGAATGGCTGCCGCCAAACGATATTGTCAGGCATTCCAAGCTCTGTTCCAAGTGCGCGTACTTCATCTTTAAATAATGTATTTAATGGTTCAATTAATTCAAATTGCATGTCTTCTGGCAGACCGCCCACATTGTGGTGGGATTTAATGGTTTGAGCTGTTTCAGTGCCGCTTTCAATCACATCTGTATAAAGTGTTCCTTGTGCAAGGAAGTCAATGCCTTTCAGTTTGGTTGCTTCATCATCAAAGACATAGACAAATTCGTTTCCGATAATTTTACGTTTTTCTTCCGGATCGGCAACGCCTGCCAGCTTATCCAGAAAGCGTTTCTGTGCGTTAACACGGATGATGTTTAAGCCGAATTTTCCTCCCAGCATATCCATGACCTGATCACCTTCGCCTTTACGAAGCAGTCCGTGATCTACAAAGATACAAGTTAGCTGATCACCGATTGCTTTTTGCAGAAGCACGCCGACAACACTTGAATCCACGCCTCCGGAAAGTGCTAGCAATACTTTGCGGTTACCGACTTTTTCACGAACCTTTGCAATCTCCATTTCAATGAAGTTTTCCATTGACCAGTCGCCTGAACAGTGACATACATCAAATGCAAAGCGGCGAAGCAGATCATTTCCATATTCAGAATGACGGACTTCCGGGTGAAACTGTACACCGTAAAAATTCCGGCTTGTATCCTGAATGGAAGCAATTGGACAGTCTTTACTTGTGGCAACCAGTTCAAAACCAGTTGGCAGCTCAGTCACTAAATCGCCATGACTCATCCAAACCGTCTGTGGTGAAGGCAGGCCGTTAAATAATACAGCGTCTTTTGCAGTCACTTCTAATTCAGCTTTTCCGTACTCACGATTTTTTGCTGATTCAACTTTTCCGTCCAGACAATAAGTCATCAGCTGCATGCCGTAACAAATTCCTAAAACGGGAATGCCCAGTTCAAGAATTTCCGGATCAATGCGGAATGCATCCTCATCATACACACTGTTGGGACCGCCTGATAGAATAATTCCTTTTGGTGCAATTTCTTTAACCTCTGCAGCAGTTACACGATGGCTCAATAATTCTGAAAACACACCGAATTCACGGATTCGGCGGGTGATTAACTGATTATACTGGCTGCCATAGTCCAATACAATAATTTTTTCAACGTCTGTCATTTCGGCAACGTTTGTCACATTTATTACCCCTATCTATTAGAATTTTATATAAAGAGAAGTGATATAGAGGAAGCCGGCAATTCTGCTGCTAAACTGCCAGCGAAGAGCCTGCACCAGTAAATCAGGAAGGCTGAGGCCTATAGTTGCCGCAGTTGCTTCATTCTCTCTAAATGCAAAGTGTTGTTCATTGTTCTAGAAGAAAACTGGAGTGTTACATCCTCAGTATTTTCTCAAATAGATCTCATCAATGATATGCTTCTCTTTTTTATGGAGTATGATATCAGCTCTTCCTCTGGTAGGCAAGATGTATTCTTCAAGGTTTTTCAAATTGACACTTTTCCAGACACCTCGAGCCATCTCAAAAGCATCTTTTCGATCGCCGATTGCATACTGATAGTAATAGTTGTTTGGATCTAGAAAAGCCGTATCCAGCAAGGCGCCAAAGCGTTCCAGATACCATTGCTCAATCAGTCTGGGTTCTGCATCCACAAAAACAGAAAAGTCAAAAAAGTCACTGACATAGATCTGCTGGTTAGCGGGAAGCTGCAAGGTATTGATCCCTTCCACAATCAAAATATCCGGCTGACGGATGATTTCATATTCCCCTTCGATAATATCATAAACACTGTGAGAATAGGTAGGAACATGAATATCGTCTTCGCCATTTTTTATTTGATTTAGAAATGTAATTAGTTTTTCCATATCATAGCTCTCAGGAAATCCTTTTCGATCCATGATTCCGCGTTCTTCCAATACCCTGTTTGGATAAAGAAAACCGTCAGTTGTAATCAGCTGAACATTTCGCCGCTTAAAAATACGTGTTAAAATCGTCTGCAGCAGCCGGGCAGTAGTGCTTTTTCCAACAGCGACACTTCCTGCAATTCCAATAATAAAAGGAGGCACAGGAACATATCTATGCAAAAATAATCCCTTACTCAGCGTCAGAGATTCAAATTCTTTCATGTGAAGGTGGATCAGATGGGTTAGAGGGACGTAAATATCTTCAACATCTTTTAATGAAATCTGATCATTAAACCCTTTAATGTTATCCAATTCTTCTTCAGTCAGCGGGGCTTCTCCATTTCGGTAGAATCCCTGCCATTCCTCGCGGGGAATACGATAGTAATTCATTTTTTCATCCATTAGATCCTCCAACGATAGTGACATGCTTTACTTTGCCTATTTTAACATAATTCTATAGCTGCTACACAGTAATTACGGAAAAGAAATGTTTGTTGGGCAAAAGTTTTTTCAAATGGTATGATTAAGGAACGGATAGGAAAAAGCAAAGAAATGAAAGAGCTTTTGAAAGCTACTTTTTCGCAATGCCTAAATAAGGAAATCAGCAAGAAAACCATCGAGTTTCAATCCTCGAAAACGATTGAAGAAAATTCGACAGATACAGAAGAGGTGGACATTTTATGGCAAAACTTGTATTGTTTGGTGACAGCATCACAGCTGGCTTTTTTGATGAACCCGCTTCGCCGATCTTGACTAATTTGGTGAAAGAAGGGCTGGAGGCCCAGAAGATTACGGATATAGCAATTATTAATGCCGGGATTCCGGGAGATACGACAAGCGGCGGCTTGAAACGCATGGAAAAAGATGTGCTCAGTAAAGAGCCGGATATGGTTACTATTTTCTTCGGAGCAAATGATTGTTCTGATAGTCGTCCGATTGATGTACAGGAGTATGGCGAAAATTTGTCTCAGATGATCAACAGTATTGGAAAGGAAAAAGTGGTTTTATTTACACCGCCATTTGTTGATTCAGCAAGACAGCCGGACAGACAGGATGAGGAAATTCGCCGGTTTGTGGCGAAAGCAAAGGAAATTGGTGAGCAGCAGGAAGTACCTGTAGTTGATATATACCATGCGATGACGGTTTATCCCGGAACAGATGAATTTTTACAACCGGATGGATTGCACTTTTCAGAGGTGGGCTATGAATTTCTGGCTGCTTTAATTGTTCGTGAAATAAAAGGAAAACGGGTAAAATAATTTAGAGAAATCAGCGCCATTTTCTATCTTACTTATGCAGATTGCATTTTAAGGGAGAAGATTGCTGCAGATTAAATAATATCAGGCGGGACGGTAGTTGTTGTCTCGACTTTTCAGTAAAGGAACGAAGTGAAATGACAAATCATTATTATACAGAAAATCCAGATAGTGCACATGAATTAGACGAATGGTCTTTTGAGCTGGCAGGACGAAATTTTCATTTTATCACTGACAGCGGTGTATTTTCCCGCAAAGGTGTGGATTATGGTTCACGAGTATTGATTGACTCTTTTAACTGGCAGGAACTCCCGGAAGGGAAAATCTTGGATGTTGGCTGCGGCTATGGTCCGATTGGTCTGGCTTTAGCTTATGCCTCTGGACGAGTTGTTGAAATGGTTGATATCAATCAGCGTGCGGTTTCGCTGGCTGTTGAAAATGCAGCAAAGAATCAGATTGAGACAGTCGATATTCATACTTCAAATATTTATGAAACGCTTCATGACAAGCAGTATGCAGCGATTGTCAGCAATCCCCCCATCCGAGCCGGAAAGCAGGTGGTTCATACAATCTTAAGTGAAGCAGAGCCATTATTGACTCCGGGCGGTACATTAACTGTGGTGATTCAAAAGAAACAAGGAGCACCGAGTGCTCAGAAGAAAATGAATGAAATTTTTGGTAATGTAGAGATCGTTTCGAAGGATAAAGGGTATTACATTTTAAAGAGTGTGAAGGAACAGTAAAACTGGGGCAGCAGGGGGTGTGACATATTTATGTTACACTCCCTAAAATTGAATAAACGGAGCTTCAGTCTTTATATGCTCTGTGATTAGCTATCTCCTGCTAGGTTCTGAATACTTCCACATTCATCCAGCAACCTCTTAGCGATGAACACAATTGTTTGCCCCTGTATTTCCCTCAGAGCGTTGCATATCATCCTGTCAGCTTGTTTTCTACTATAGAAAAGTCTTGTATCTACGAGTCTCACTACACAACACCACACTTCGTTTCGATTGCATCAATTTCTAAATGGCAAAGCCACTAAGAATTGAAGGACTTCGTTTCGATCGCATCAATTTCTAAATAGCAGAGCCATTAAGAATTGAAGGACCTTGTCCGATTCTCGATACAAACACGTCTATTTGAAAAAGCATTGCCAACCTGAGACAAGTAATAACCGTCTATTTCCTCCGATTAGTCAAGGAGAAAATAATAAATACTTGAAAAAACTTGGCAGTTCCATTATGTCACTTGTCTATCAAATAAAGGACACCTCAAATAAGCCAGATATAAGACTCATTTTTTATCTGGTCTGTGGTATAATCTAGCTATAAGGATTCGTCCTTATTGGTCGTTGGAGGCCGTATACGCATAAGCGTATCTTGTATGATTCCTAGTCATGGAATGCATACATTTCAGAAGCTTGTTCATGCAGGCAACTGTGGCAACCTTTTCCTTTTTAGGAATAGGTTGTTTTTTAGTTTGTAATAATAATCAGCGAAGTGGTTGAAGGCAGCGTGTTGTTGGCGAATTATATTTCAAATGGTAAAATAGAGAATTTTCCACCCCTTTGGATTCCCTCTTTTACTTATGTGATCTATATATGCTGAAAACCATTGGAAATAAATGCTAAGTTAAAATTTATTATTCTTTTCTCACAAAAGTATTCATTTGGAAAAAAAATCGAGATATTCCTATATTTCAACTATGCTATACTTTTTAAAGGAAGAAGGTGTAAAAAGACGATCAAATTTTTTTATTGTTGGTGGAATATTTGAGGGTTTCCCTTTTTTCAAAAAAATAAAAAAGGAAAGATGTAGAATGAAAAAAATTATTTTGGCACTCTTGTTGTCTGCTGTTGTTTTAGGGGCATGCGACAATGGGAAAAAAGAAACGAAAGAGTCGTCCTCGCAGGCGTCAACTGAAGAGGTGTCCAATTCAAGTTCAATTGAAGAATCAACGACAGAATCAAGCAGCATTAAAAAGAATAGTTCAAGTACATCTAAATTGTCAGAACGGGCAGAAATGATGGAGGAATATTTGGGAGCAGATACTGCCGAGTTATTGTATTCTCAGACCAAGCCTGTGACAGTTGAGATAGAAGACTTGACTCTTTCCATTGATGAATATGATTTGGTTGAATTTACTGATTTTGATTCGGACTTTGAAATTCCATTTGGAGGTCAGACAGTAAGAGGAGCAGTTATGCTGGCGACGATATCTATTACAAATAACAGTGATAAAACATTATATTATCCAACTGTACCAGATATGACATTTACAGGTGCAACAAAAGCTTATACTAATAATCGGACAGTTGTCGAAGATTCTGATGATAACTATGGCGCAATGTCTGTGAAAAGTAAAGGAGAGGTTGGTGCCGGCGAAACAGTGACCGCCACATTAAACTACATTTTTGATGAAAACGCTTTGGACACTATTAGTGATTTAGGTATAGTCACAATGAATGTGCCAAGAGGTTTTACAAAGGCCGAGTCATTCTCTGCTGAGGATAGTGTCGGAACGAATCAGAAAATTCAATTAACAGTAACTGCAGATGGAGAAGATACAGCTAGTGCGAATTCATCTTTCTTGCAGGATAAAGCAAGTACAGATGACATGGGAACAAAAACTTTGGATAAAGAGAAGAAAGATATCGGTAAAACTGAAAGTGTTGACGGGATTGATGCAACGCTGTCAGAATACCAGTTTACATTCTTTGAGCCAAATGAAATGGAAGCGGCTCGTTTCAGTAATTTTGAAAATGGAGTTGTACTGCTGACAGTGAAATTTGATGTAGACAATCAGGGAGAGAAGCCTATTTCTATGAGCAGCACTTCAGCTGTACTGACAGTGAATAACGGTTCTCAGAGAATTCTCAGTGAAGGCATGCTGCTAAGCTATACTACTCAAACAATAGAACCAGGAAAGCAAAAAGAACTTTTACAGGTGTTTGCCATGGACCAGGAGCAGTATGAAAAGATTTGGCGTGAGAAGGATTTTGGTCTTAAACTAAATCTGGTGAACAGTGAAGATTTCAAACGATCCTCTGTTGAGTTTGATCTTCCAAAATAAGCAATAAATTTTTAAAAATCAAATACAAAAAGAAATGACTGAGTTTTAGTAAAAGTTAGGATGAGTAAGTGATCATCTGCTTTTCAGAAATTCAGTTGTTTTTTTGTTTAAATCTCCAACTTTCCTTTGGTAAAAGCAGAAGCAATCCCTCTAACATAAATATCATAAATCTGTCCGTTATTCTGAGTAATCAATGTTCTAATTTCAGAAGACATTCTCATTGAGCAGCCCTGCTCAAAAATTATATTTTTCGATGAATGGCTGTTCAGGGAGTCAAATAGTATTACAAATAACAAACTAATGCAACATTTCCAGTAACACTCTTCCCGGGAATATCGAACAGTGGCACACAGTTTCGACAATGAACGGTAGAAGATTATAGGGAAAACACATGATAACTCGTAACCTGATACTTTCTACTTATCTCAGCAACTTTATCACAATCTGGATTAAACGGGTCTAAATCCACCAATGTTTTGACAGGAAGACCAACGTCCCTCGAGTTTGTAGACTGGAAGATACGGCGAGAAAATGTTGGAAGATGCATTTTTTGCAATTCAGAGTGTCTAAAAAAGCTGAGAAGGAAAAGGAATAAAAAAAGCAGTTAGAGGAGTGTATATTCTTTTATCGAATAGTAAATATACTTAGATCTTGAATGTCTGGATTCTGTTTTCAGAACTTGATGAAATAACTGGTTAACGTTCTACTATATAATAGAAGGAAAAAATACGAACCTTAGCTAGTGAATTAGGCATAAATTTTTTCAGTAATACTGGCAGCAGCAGGAACTTAAAGAAGAAAAAATAGTTTAGAAGAAAAAATATAAAGAATGGTCTTATATTTATATCGTTTATTTGTTATATTTATATAATAAATGAATGAAAAACATGAAGTGAGTAGAAAAAGGAAAAGAATATTCGAGATAATTTATCTTTATTATTTCAAAGACATGTGAAAAAGAGACATCGATTGATGTCTTGGTAGGCTTGTTTATTGTTGATATAAATAACTGTTAGAAAGGAACCGGATTTTTCGTCATTTTATAGAAATGAGGAATTTTATCTTAAAAATCTAAAAATTATTTCGTTTTTTTGCTTCTTTACATATTCTAGCGGAGTGAATCGTTAGAGTCAATATTTTATCTATCGTTTTTTTATCATTTTTTTCTGTTTTTTTAACAAAAGACGTAGAGATAAAAAAAGAACGGAATTTAATTTCAGGAATGAACCAAATGATGGTGTAAAAAAGTATGGAAATAACAAAATACATACGTTTAAGACGTTCATTCTTTAGCCGTCAAAAAATCCGTCAAAAAAGGAATAGCGAAGGAGAAATTTAGATGCCTAAAAAAGGTGAAAATATTTATAAAAGAAAAGATGGTCGTTGGGAGGGACGTTATATTAAGGCTCGTGTTGATAATAAGGCTAAGTATGGCTATGTTTACGGAAGAAAATACTCTGATGTTAAGGAAAAGTTAACCATACTAAAGGCAAATCACTTGCATGTTAGAAAAAGTTTCAACCTTTATTATGTGACTTTTGGTGATTGGATCTGCCAGTGGATGAATGAGGAAGTAAAGAAGAGCGTAAAACCGACGACCTATTCCAAATATCTTCATTTAGTTCATCGCTTTATCTTGCCTGAATTAGGTGATTTACGACTACACAAAATAGATAAAAATACGCTGCAAAATTTTATTTATGTTCTCCAAAGCAAACCACTTGCAGCGAGTTCTATTAAAAATATTTTTATTCTTGTCAAAAAAGCACTAATACAAGCAGAAGCAGCAGGAAATATTTCTAAAAATCCTGCAACTGCAGTTGTCTTGCCAAAGGGTCAAGCTAAGCGTGTACGGTCTTTATCTGTAAAAGAGCAAAGGGCATTGGAAATGCAGGCTTTTCAAGAGAAAGGGTGTTCAGCAGTAATACTGGCTCTTTATACAGGAATGCGGATTGGTGAAATCAGTGGATTGACATGGTCAGACATTGATTTTGAAGAAAATTTAGTTTACGTGAATCGAACAATTTCTCGAATTACGGATATGGATTCAAGTGAGAAAAGAACTAAATTATTTGTCGGAACCCCCAAGACAAGCCAGTCTTCAAGAATAATTCCTCTTCCAGCGAATTTAAGAAGATATCTTTTAGAAAAAAGAATGGAAGAGCAGGGTGAGTATTTAATTTCTTGTCGAGGAAAACTGGCAGAACCGAGAGTCATTGGTTATCGCTTCAGTAAGCTTTTGAAAGAAGCGAAATTACCTGCTATTCCATTTCATGCACTTAGGCATACCTTTGCAACAAGGTGTTTGGAGCAGGGAGTTGATATTGCTAGTTTAAGTCGTCTTTTAGGGCATGCCTCAATAAAAATGACCCTGGATACTTACACAGATTCTATGATGGAAAAGCGCATTTCAGCTATGGATGAGCTGGATCGTACCTTACACTATCAATGTAAATAAATGCTTATAAAAAAGAGGGGATAACAAAAGTGTTTATCGCTGAGAACCAAGTAGATAACATGAATCATCTGCTCCTGCGGTTACTCGTCGCAATTAAGTTCGTACAAGTGCTCCTGCGGTTACTCGTCGCATATCTTAGGTGGGCATAAAAGACATGTCAACGCTTTTTCAAACAGACGCATTTGTATTGAGAATCGAACAAGGTCCTTCAATTCTTAGTGGCTTTGCCATTTAGAAATTGATGAGATCAAAACGAAGTCCTTCAATTCTTAATGGCTTTGCCGTTTAGAAATTGATGAGATCGAAACGAAGTGTAGTGTTGTGTTGTGAGACTCGTAGATACAAGACTTTTCTGTATTAGAAAATAATCTTAAAGAATGTTATACAATGCTCTGAAGGGAATAAGTTTGTCCGAATTTATTTCATGTACAAAGAGATAGCCATATATGAAATGATGTTCTCATGAATACTTTTAAATAGGAGAGAGCTAACCACAGAAGTATACAAAGACTGGGACACCGTTTATCCGGTTTTAGGAGGCTGCGACATACTAATGTCACGCCCTCTTTTTTTATTCTTTATACGCCGTCAGTGCTTTAGTACAGGTTCTGCCGAAAGAGAGACACAGCAATAAAAAAAGACCTTCTTTCGTCATTTCTATAAAATGACGAAAACAAATGGACACTCTATCAGATGTTTCATTGAATTATTTTTTAATACTATGCAAAAAGAAGAATCTATAAAAAATTAGAAAGGAGTACGAATTGATACTATGACTACAATCGGAATAATGAGCGAGACATATGAGACAAACAGCAAATACATAGAAAAACTGGAAGAGCAGAATTTTCAAATCATTTACCTGAATGAGAGCAATTATAAAAAATACATGAATTCTTTGGGGATCGTTCTTATGGAAGAAAAGGGGTACGATACGATCGGCAAAGTCTGCGAATGGATCGTGACCTTTCGTGATTTTTCTACAGCTATGATTTATGTCATGTCGAATCAGGAGTCGGATATTGGAAAAATGATTTATATGCAATTAGGTATCAATGCATATGTTGACAAAAACTGCTCTGTAGAAGAATTTTCGTTAATGATTAAAAATGCACTTCAAAGACGAGACTGCTGTATAAAAAGCTTACAAAACAATCATGAAAAGCGAGCTAAAATGATTGAACTTTACCCACAAAATTTTAGCATATCTATAGAAAATGGAGAAGAAATAACCCTTACCAGACTGGAATTTGCAGCAGTGAATTTGCTGAAATCGAAATCTGGAACGACGTTGACTTACGATGAGATTTATAAACAGATTTGGGGAGAAGAAGATGGAAATAAGAAATACAAGGTAACGAACTTGTTTTTTCATCTGAGAAAAAAAATTGAGAGGGATGTTAAAAATCCTCAGTACATTAAAACAGTGCGTTCAAAGGGGTACCGCCTTGATGAGTGGGCACTGGCTAAATAATGGTTTCACTTTCTATTTCCTTTAATAGATGAGCTGAACTATTTCAGTTAATTTTAGTTTAGGGGAAATAGGAGTTGAAATAAATGTGTCATAAGCGACATACCAATTTTGTGGAAAGGAGGAAACTAATGCATAGCAAAAAACTAAAGGTTTTGTTAGTCGTTGCAGGCTTACTTGGTCTGGGAGGGATTGTCGGGAGTATAAATGGAGCAACATCCATCTCTGCAAAAGAGCAGTCAAAAACAGCTCTTGAGGTCACGCTTCCTGAAAATAACAAATATGAAGTAAATAGTATCTTTGAAATAACTATTAATGATTTAGATACACACTCATTATCTGTAGAAACGTATAAAAAAGTGCAGAACGAAGCGGAGATAACTGAAAACAGTGTTTCCTATCTATTGGTTCATATTCCCAAAGGACTGCATCTGGTTGGAGAAGAGATTGGGATAAGAAATAAACGCGGGGTGTTTTCTGTCAGCAATACAACGTCAGAAAATATCTATCGTATCCAGTGGAACGGTAAAGCATCAAAAGAAGAGAAGCTGGTTTTGCCGATTATGGCAGAAAAAGCCGGAGAGTATAAGATTACTACTTCAAAAAACGTGAACAATTTTTCGGTTACTGAGTTGACGCAAAACATCACTGTTGTACAAGGTACGGTATCTGCTGCAGTAGAGGCAAATGCTGAAATTCAGCTAATGGCTGCGCCAATTGGTGAACCAATCAATAACATTGATGATTGGAATGCTGCTATGACCAATACGACAGATATTGAGTACTATTTGGCTTCTGATCTTACGTTAACAACAACAGCTACTGTATCGACAAACAAGAATCTTGATTTGAATGGTCACACGCTGACGTTTTCTGGAAATGCAGGAAAGCTTCTATTGAAAGGCTATGAGGACTTTACAGATTTTACTATCTATAACTCAATAATTGGTCAAGGCGGAATTGCTTCAACCGGGCATACAACGGGCAACTATAGAGGTCCGATCTATGACGGTCGTGCAGATAATAGGACAGCATCAAATGTCGGACCAAGTAACCAGAATGCTGAATTGACAGTGACATTTAAAGATATAGACGTTAATTCAGCCGATGAATTTGCCTACCTATATTATGCAAAACAAGTGATGCTTAAAGGGAATGTAACAATCCGCACTGAAGGAAAAGGGATCGTTGCAACAAACATTACTGTTTACGGTAATGAGACAAATCCTGATGATCCTGAAAATGCCTACGTTATTTCGACGACCGGAACTGCAAATAACAATCCGACATACTATGGTGATGTGTATGGCCCGTTAAACTTTGTTTTGGGAACAAATTATGGAGCAACTGGCGGTTGGAATAATCGACCGACCGAGTTAAAGTTCTGGGTACAGACAAATGCTGCTGTATATGGGCAAAATAATGGAACATCAGGACAAGCTTATCAGAATGTCATTGCCAATTATCAGGTGGTTCAAAATGACGGAACATTGCGTGCGATCGCTCAAAATAATGGATCTGCATTGAGAACAATAACCAGTAATGGAAGCGATGCTCAGTCACCTCATGCTCAGATTATTATCAGTTCAGGTTCAGTGACTGAAATATCAACACTGGGAACAGGGGCAACTAACGGTGCTATTTATAGTTACAAGATGAATTTAATTGTAGATACCCCGGAAATCTTCGATATTCGCTATTTCGGAAGAAATCAGTTCTTCTATGCCTATAATTCAGGTTCTAGAAGTAGTATCAGCGTGAAGAATATGAATCATGCAGTTTGGTCAACAACACAAGCAGGTGTAGGAAACCCGATTGAGATTTGGCCGGATGTCGCAACCTTTGATATTACGGGACTTTATACAAATGTTAGAGGAACCATTACTTCATCAGAACCAGCTATGGCTGAAATCTTTAATTTCAATAATTACAGTCGCTGGTCAAATGATATCCTGCTGCCAAGCATTAATCTGGAAGAGGAACAAGCGACGTTAGTTGATGATGTATATGAAATTCCCAATAATCAAGTTGGATTATCGGGATCAACTGATTACGTTGTGCCTGACGGATCACATATTGCTAAGTCGGCGGATGCTGCAACTCTGACAATGACATTGGGAGCTAAGACCTTTACAACTACAACTGATGTGGATGGAAACTGGAGTTTTGATGATGCTGATTTCGCCCAGTTTGCTGGAGGAACAACGGGAACAATTAAGCTAGTTGATAAGGATCAGAGAACGCATGAAATTTCCATTAAAATACTTGATAAACAAGCACCAAAAGTAACAACAAAACTGATTTCTGTACAACAGAATCAGGCGGCTGCAATTCCTACAGATCCGAAACAGGCACTTTCTTCTTATACAGATGAAACTACACCAACTGCTAATTTGACAGTTGGTTGGGTGACAACACAAGAAGAAAGGGATGCTTTGGTTGAAACTGTAGGGCTGAAAATTGCTAAAGTCAATGTGAAAGATGCAGCTGGAAACGAAACAATTGCTGAAGTACAAATTTATGTCAGTGATGACGAAACTGTGACAACCAGTGACGGTTCTGTACGGGGAATTGATAGTTCTATAAGTCTGACTTCCTGGAAAAATGCTTCTGATGAAGAAAAACGTGCGATTATCATAACAGCTGGAAAAGCAAAAGGATATACAATATCTGGAACAATCATGACTGATGTGACAGAAGATCCCGACTTATTCTTAATTGATTACAGTAGTGTCGGTGAAGATACAGCACAATCTTATCCAGTCATACTATCTGTAGGAACGGCGAAAAAGACAATTTACGTTACCTTTGAAGATGACGGTACACTGTTTATTTATTCAGCGCCGTCAACAATTGGCTTTGGTGTACAAAATGCTGGAGTATTCGGTGTTCGGGTAGAACAGCCTGAATATGATAAAGAGCTGGTTATTTGGGATAGTCGTACAATGATGACTGAGTGGACATTAAAAGCCAGACTGGAAACGTCTCTGACGAGCAGTGGAGGCAGCGGCAGCAATGTTCTTCCGGATGCCATCCGCTATCGTACGGGTGACGGGAAAGATTCAGAGATTGTTCTGAATAATTCTGACCAGCCAATTGTGGTAGATACGCACTCAGAAAATGGTCAGTATAATGTCAGTGACAGGTGGGCGAATGGGGAAAGAGGATTTAAGCTGGATATTCCTGCCGGAAAAGTCCGTGAACTTGGAAAATACAGTGCAACGATTGTCTGGACCGTAGGAGAAACACCATAAAGCAATGGAGGAAAAATAAATGAAACAGATTAGAAATATTTCATCGCTCTGTGTTTCTGCTTTATTTGTAGTACTCTTTCTTTTCTATTTACCAATTAGTGGAAACGCAGTTGAAAATGGTGGGGCGGTACAAACAAAAGGCGTTATTTCTTTTTATGATGAAGTAACAAGTCCCAGCAGTTCAACTGTTCCATCTGGGTCAGAACCAATAAGCAGCTCAGAGCCAGCTAGTTCTGAATCTGGTACGGTCAAGCCAACGGGGAAATATCCGTCTACAGGTGAAATGGTGAAAGTAAGTTTGGGAATCAGTGGAGCTGTAATGGTTTTAATTGCTCTTATCCTTTTCTACTTCAAACGAAAAAAAGATCAGGAATCAAATGGAGGAAAGGGTGCGTAACAGAGTGAAAAGAAGCAAAAGCTTTCTTTCTGGTAATGTTGCCTGCAACCTCAATTTTGTTCCTGAATGCTGAATCAGTTCAGGCGGAAAGTATTGTAACTGGTGAAGAGCATATTCAGTTTGAAGGGAAATATGAGCAGCAGATAAAAGATCCTGAAAATTCCGGGAATTCAGCTGATCCTGATGACAGCCCTCAATAAGCGGGAATTTGGGTATCAATTTTGTACCGCAATTTAATTTTGGGTCAAATGTACGTATGTCCGATAAGACAAGAAATGCGTTTTAAAAATGACTCAACTGAAAACAAAGAACTAGATGGAGCAGTGATCTCTTTGGGCAATTTCTGGGTGAATTCACCCAGAAATTTTCAAAAGCACCCGTTATTCAAAAAGATGTGATTTGGATTGAAAATATTAGACATATCTATTAATAAATCCAGATTCTAACGGTAGGCCCATCTATCAAAATGAAGCACTTAGCTTAACAATACCGGCAGCTGCACAAAAAGATCCGGTAGCATATGAAACGGTGATAACTCGGATAGTATCTGAGTTGCCATAAATAAAAACATGTAATATATAGGAGGAAATACACACATGAAAACTTCACACAAATTAGTAGGCGCTGCTTTATTGGCAGCAGTAGGAGCAGGGCTTGCGATCCCTTCAGCAACAAAAGCAGATTTTGACGGAACAGATGCATCTGGGAAAGGTACAGTTGAATTTACAACTGATACATCGACTAACCCAACAAACCTGCCTCCAGGTGAATCAACTGGTGACCCATTGACGGCACCTTCTCAAAACCCAAATCCAGGGACTTTGAAAGTTGTTTCTGTAACTGACATTGATTTTGATTCACATGCGATTGTTGCAAATGATTCAGAAAAGACTTACGATGCATTGCCATTTACTGACGGTAACCAGACAACTGCACACTTTGTACGGTTCCAGGATGTTCGATCTGATGTAGCCAGCAACTACTATACAGTCAAAGCAGCGTTGACTTCTCAATTCACTAATACGGCAATGAGTTCTACATTAGATGGAGCTACACTGACTTACAAAAATATTTCATTGGTAACAGGTACAAACGCTGCAACACTTCCAACAGATGCTGTACAAGAGGTAACTTCATTAGAGTTTGCAGATGACGGATCAAAAGCACAAGTATTTGTTGAAAGCAATGAAGATGGAAAAGGCTTTGGTGTATTTGAAATTATGTTCGATACAACTGCGAATGCACAAGCCGATACGTACGATGGTGTTACATTGACTGTACCTGGGGATAACGTATTGAAAGCAGGTCAGTACCAAGCTGAAATCACTTGGACAATTGCTGATGCAAACTAATTAAACCTATTGTTCGAAAAGATCACCGATTCTTCGGAATCGGTGTCTTATTTTCAGGATAAGAAAGGACCAGGACCCTAACATGAAAAAAAATATTTTTAGAATACTTACTTTTTTATACATAACAACTGTTGCATTTCTATTTTCTATACCTGTAGAAGCAGAGGAAGCGGGTGGAACTCAGGAAGAGCTGAAAGGCTTTTTTTATAAGGTGATTCTGCCAGAAAACCAACATAATCCAGAAGTCGGCTATTTTGATCTTAGAATGACTCCCGGACAGCAGCAAACAATCCAAATTCAATTAAATAATTCATCAGACAAGGAAATAACTATTGTAGTTGAATTGAATGGCGCGAAAACCAACAGTAATGGTGTAATCGAGTATGGACCCAATCAGATTGAGAAGGATGCATCTTTAAAATATGATTTCGCTGATATTGTAAAAGGTCCGGAAGAAGTTGTTCTGCCTCCGAACAGTCAGGAAATATTGAATCTGGATATTGCTATGCCGGAAGCCTCTTTTGAAGGCTATATTTCTGGAGCTGTCGGATTGAGAGAAAAAGATACAGAAGGTCTGGATACTGAAACAGACGGAGGAATGATCAAAAATAAATTTGTCTATCAAACAGGGATTCTACTGAGTGAGGCAGATACAGAGGCTATAGAGCCGGAATTAAAACTGAATAAAGTCTATCCTGAATTGAATAATTTTCGAAATTCTGTGTATATTAATTTTTCCAACATTCAACCGGTTTATGTTAATGATATGACTGTAAATGTCCAGATTATGAAAAAGAATTCAGATGAAGTACTTTATGATATGGAAAAAATGAATATGCGAATGGCCCCTAACTCTTTAATTAATTTCCCTGTCTCAATGAATGGGGAAAGGATGGTTGGAGGAGATTATCTTGCAAAAATACTGGTTACTACTCAAGCCGGAGGACGTTGGCAGTGGGAACAGGAGTTTACTATTTCTAACGAAGAAGCGAAAAAATTTAACGAACAGGACTTGACACTGGTTCAGGAGGCAGGTATCAACTGGCTGCTGATTCTGATTGTTGCGGGAATTCTGCTGGTTGTCATCATTCTTATTTTTCTGATTGTACGGAAAATAAATAAGAAACCTAAGAGAAATCAGAAACCTAGGAAAAAGCAGCCTCCAAAAAGAAATAGAGAAATGGAGAAACCAAGGTACAGGAACAGATAACTGCTGATTCTATAAATTGAACGATTCTGCCAAACGTATGAATATACTTCAGTGTTTTTTCTCCCCTCTGTTAATCTGCACGATCTCTTTATTTACATTTACTCTGCCGAAAGTTAGCAGGGGGGATGTCACTGGAGCTGGAAGAGGGGGATTGGGTCTTTGTCAGTAAAGTAAGTAAAATCAATCGCTTCCCACTGATATATTTTAAGGTACCGAATCATAAGGAAGCAATTTCTATAAGCAGTGTAATTGGTCTTCCAGAAGAAAGAAACAGTTTCGTTCAGAGTGAACTGCTGGGGAATAGTAAATTAAAACCAGAATGATTTTTGACTGAATCATTGGTGGAAGCAAGAGATGGGAACTGTCATCTGACTGAAAACATTTCAATGAAAGGTATTCCGGGCAGCAGCTCAAATAGAATACCAGAAGAAAAATATTTTGTTTTAGGGAATAATTGATTTTTTGGGGCAGACAGCTGTTACTGCAGATTGGTAGATGCGAAAGATATTATTGGAGTGGGGAAGATGAAGCTATTTCTTCTTCATGAGATGAGAGGACTATAAATTAAGGAGTTTTTTATGGAGACATCACAAAGAAAAAAAGCTGGGGCTTCTGATCGATTTCATAGAAAACGGGTAAAAAAAGAGATATCTGTAAAAAATCAGCTGATTAGAAAAAAACGTAAAATGAGGACTCAAAAAGAAACTGCAAAGCAAAAAGAATATCGAATATGGAGACAGTG
The DNA here is from genome assembly GCF_020567645.1 of Enterococcus sp. CWB-B31. Classification (NCBI taxonomy): domain Bacteria; kingdom Bacillati; phylum Bacillota; class Bacilli; order Lactobacillales; family Enterococcaceae; genus Enterococcus; species Enterococcus sp. CWB-B31. The sequence goes on along the minus strand of NZ_JAJDJW010000025.1, from coordinate 5,712 downwards.
GTTAAGTAAGGGGTATGGCATACTTGAAAATATTCTTTTTATTTTGTTTGTATGTCTGTGTCTCTATTCTCTGATGAATTTTCGTTCTCATTTTGTCAGCGGACAATCTATGGAGCCAACGCTTCAAAATGGCGACAGGCTTCTGACACATAAAGGGAAAGCAATACACCGTTATGATATTGTCACTTTTGATCAGGAGACAGAAGACAGCTCTTATGTGAAACGAGTAATCGGTATGCCGGGAGATAAAGTCTGCTTGAATAAGGGCCGTTTATATCTGGTCGAAAACCTGTTTTCTGCTGTAGATCTGGAAGAATTAATACATAGCGGTCAATTGCCGGACAGCACAATTGTACTGCAGATAGATTCAGAAGCACTGTGCGAGCAACTGAAGGAAATAAAAGAAATTCCTCAGGATCATTATTTTGTTTTAGGGGATAATCGGAACCGTTCAACAGATAGCCGGACGCTTGGTTTTATAAAAGCAGAGCAGATTGAGGGAGTAGTGGATATTCGCTACTTTCCATTTAATAAGGCTGGCTTTATTCATTAATAAAAGAAATGAGGCTGAAGATGAAAAAAAATATACATACATTTTTTAAAAATGAAGGGTGCTTTTTTTCGTTAAGTATTGTGCTCCCAATTCTTGTTATGATCATTGTCTACGCGAAAATCGGTGTTTATCCCGGCAGTGAGCATCGAACCATTCTTGCCAGTGATTCATTTTCGCAATATGCCAATTTTTTTGCCAGCTTAAATAATACGTTAAGAGGCGAGCAAAGTATCTTTTACACGTGGAACAGCTCGTTGGGTCTGAATTACTGGTCTTTTATCTCCTATTATCTGGGAGGGATATTTAGTCCGCTGGTCATCTTTTTTAATAATTTACAGATGCCGGATTTTTTGTATTATCTAACTCTGTTAAAAATCGGCTGTATCGGCGGTGCTTTCTGGCTTTATGCTTATCGTACATTTAAGATTCCTCGCTGGGGACAACTGATAATGAGTTTTTCCTATGCACTGATGTCTTTTACTGTTGCATATTCGGAAATAGTTATGTGGCAGGATTCCCTGATGTATCTTCCGCTGATTATTTTAGGCATTAATCGACTGATGGATCGAAAACAACCGATTCTTTTATTTATCAGTTATTTTCTACTGTTTGTTTCTAATTTTTACATGGCTTTTATTGTAGGCGTTTTTTCTTTCCTCTATTATTGGGTACGTCTTTTTACAGAAAAAAAACAATATTTATCAAGTATTCCAATGTATTTGATTACCTCATTGCTGGCTGGCGGAGCTTCAATGATTATCATTTTGCCTACCATTGCAGATTTAAGCAATAATGGAGAATCATTTAGTGAAATCGCTCAATTAAAAACAAAATATACTGGATTATTTGATGTGGTTATTAAGAATATGGTAGGGGTTTATGACAGTACGAAACTAGTTTCCACTCCCTATATTTACGTCGGCTTGATTGCATTGATGTTCAGTTTGTTCTTCTTTCTGACAAAAAAAATAAACTGGCAAAAGAAGCTGAGCTATGGTCTGCTTCTACTGTTTATTTTCACTAGTTTCTATCTTGAACCACTTAATTTGATGTGGCAGGGAATGCATACGCCGAATATGTTTAATTTCCGATTCAGTTTTGTTTTCTCTTTTTTATTGCTGACATTGGCAGGCTATGGCTGGGAAAAGTTTGAAAAGGAAGAGTTTGATCTGCTGGCAACTATTGTTGTCGGGCTGATTACTGCGTATATAATAACAAAGCTTGTAACAGATCGAGGGGACTACGATTATATCAATCCTTGGAGTCTCCTTTTTACTTTAGGATTATTGCTGATTTATTTATTCTTGTTCTTCTTTATGAAAAAGCAAAGCAAAGTAAAAAAGTGGTTAAGTATTTTATTTGTCCTTTTTGCTTGCAGTGAAGCCATGTTTAACAGCTATGTGCTGATCAGCGGTATTCTTTACGAATGGCATTACCCCAGCAGAAAATATTATGCGGAACCTTACGAAGATATTAAAACACTGGTAGATAAGACAAAAGAAGAAGCAGAAGGCTTTTATCGTATGGAAAACCTTAATCCTGTTTCTGCGAATGATGCCTTTAACTATGGATACAGTGGTGTGAATATGTTTTCTTCTATTAGAAACAGACATTCTTCTTATTTTCTGAATGCATTGGGCTACCGGTCAACTGGTACCAATTTGAACATAAGGTATGCAAATAACACGCTGATTATGGATGCACTGGTTGGCATTAAGTATAATTTAGCTCAAGAAGATAATTTGAAGTTTGGTTACTCAAAGATTGCGGAACAAGGTGAATTTAGTTTATATGAAAATAATTATGCATTGCCTTTGGGGATGTTGACGGATGCAGGGATTTACGAAAAAGGAGCTGTTGAAACCCAGGTATCCTTATTGAATCATTTGGCAGCTTTAGATGAAGTCTATTTTTCCTTTGATGAAATAAACTTGACAGATTCAGAAAATGTTACGATTGAAACAAACAAAATCAACAAAACGGATATAGTGACCTATACTCCGAACGATATTGAAGAGCCTGTAGTATTGGAATGGGAAGTGGACGTACCGGCGGGAAAACAGGGTTACGTAAGTATTTATCCAGTAGATTATAAGACGTTTGCCGCACCGGTTATTGAGTTTGATGTTGAGGGAACAGCTTATCAAAGTTCTGTAGTTGAAACCGGACAATACTATTCTCTGGGCTATTATGAAGAAGCAAAAACGGTTAAAGTAAAAATGACTATTACAAATTTGGAAAAAAATGAAGTCTATGTAAATGACAGCAAATTTACTATTGTTAAGCCAGAGGCGGCGTTTTTAGATGTAAATAAGTTTGTAAGTGCTGTTGAAAATATTCAGAAAAAAGCTGTCGATTTTGAAGTTTCCGGCAGAAAAGCAACAGCTGAAGTTAACTTATCGGAAAATCAGGTGATTTTTACTACTATTCCCTATGATAAAGGCTGGAAAGTATATATCGATGGTGAGGAGGCTGAAATTCCAATTTTCAAACAGGCATTACTGACTTTCCCGGTAGAGGCAGGAAAGCATACAATTGAATTTGTCTTCCTTCCGCAGGGATTTGTAGCAGGTACTGTGTTGTTTATTCTGTGTACGGGCAGTTTCATCTTTTATATCTGGCTGCTTCGAAAAAATTCTAATGATCCTTTTTACACTATGACAAAATAATGAAGCAGAAAAAAACAGGGTGTATCTGGAAATTATGGAGGAAACCGAATTTTTCAGATACGCCCTAGTAGTTGGTAAACGGTTAAGGTTTGATAGTTTTTTCTGATAAAAAATCCCAGTCATATCTTTTTTATAAATTCCTCTATTTCGGTAAATTTGCTAAATCCTTTTTTAGTCGCATTCAAAGGGACTGTGACAAACACTCATGAGTGTTTGTCACAACCTCCTTAATAAAAATTCTGTCTGAGCCTTAGAAAATTCTATCTTTTGTCCACTTTCACGAAAGAGACATAATCAGATTGTGTCTCTTTCAAAACTAAAATATTTTGAGTTACTTTAAGACTCCAGCCTGCAAAAAATAAGAAAAAAGAAGCAGGAATAAATCACCTTTCTTCTTTTCCTAAAAATAAATATCATGTGAAGTCTAAATAATACTAAATTTTAAAATGTTAACTCGTTTTCTGGTGTCTCAGAATAATATCTGTCTTTAATATCTTCTATAGCAACATTGATTATATACCTATCTAATTGCACAGCAAACTCTACATCAGAATACTCGGCAATGGCTCGTAAAACACCGGAGGTTTCAGGTGAAAAGATTGGTGAATAAAATTTGTTCATTCTTGAAAAACCAACTCCAACTGTTTTAGTTACAGTCGCTCCTGCTGCATAAAACCCTCCCACTACCGCAACAAAAAAGAATGCTATAGCTGTTATTGGAATGAAAACACCTCTAGGTTGTGGTACATTTGTTTCTGCAGCAGAAATCCACTTGCTTTCTTGAGCTATAAAAGTGGCAATGCCTTTAATATCACGAGTTTCTAATAAGTCTTTGAATTCTTGATTTTGTAATAATGAAAATCTTTCGTAAATCTCATGTTTTTCGTTAGTCGAGGATATATAATTTAACAAAGAGTCGCTACTACTAAATTTTTCTTCAATAAATTTTTCTGATTTTAATATCAAGTTGTTGTTGAATGGTACTGATAGACTTCCTTTTCTGTTGTCTAGATAGTTTAGTTTTCCATCCATTTCAAACACTTCCTTCCAATTTGTATTCATTCATCGTTTTCAACTTCGCATGATATTTATTTAACACTTAAAAAACCAATTCCTCATCTAAGGTTTCGAAATATTCTCCTAAAGAATTATTATTATATATCTCGGCACAAAATTGGTATGGGTGCATTAGAGACTCATTTTTCTTGATATCCAAAGTAGTTGCTATCTTATTATAAATATATTCTGGACCATCAATCCACAACCAAATTTTTAAAAAATCTTTTAACTGCTTTTTGTAAATTGATAGTAATGAATTATTATTTATTTTCCCCAAATTCATTGAATCTATATAATCTATAGTTAAGCCACAACATGAAATTACCTCGTTTTTTGGATTTAACCCCATATACTCCAATATGGAATCGCAACCTTTAATCATTTCTTTAGGCTTATTTTCATTTTTATCCATTTTAAAATTGTAAGAATAACTAACATCCTTATGAAAAGGAATCCATAAAGAACTTATTACATTAAATAATTCAGGTTTTTCATAAATTCTTCAATTTCTGTATTCTTATATACATCTTCTATTTTGAAAATAGTTGAACTATGAGTTTCAACTGAAATAACCACTGGTATGTCTAGTTGAAGAGCGCTCAAGGGAGCGTTTACAACGCTCTGGAAGGGTACCCATTCTTGATGGTTATCACCTGTTGAAAAATTTAATTCAACCAAGCCACACTGTTTTAATCGTTTTATGATTTCAATTGCCTTCTTTTTATTTTTGCCCCAAAAACCATTAGTGACACACCTGGTTGCTAAACCTTTAGAGGACGCGCACTCTATAATAGAATATAGATCTTCTTTTAAAAGAAAGCACTCACCTCCGGTGAAAACAACACAATTTATCTCATGAAAATCATTTACTAATTCATCTATAAACAACTTCATCTTGTCCAAATTTAGTCTGTTATTGTTTTTAGGCGTACATTGAAAATAGCATTCTTTACAGGCTGCTGAACATTTATCAGTTGTTAATATAGCAGCAGTAATTATATTCGGTCTTTTCATCAAAGAAGGCTCCCATCTTGTGATTTCATTAACAATACTGTCATATGAAAATAATTTTTACAATAGAACTAAAAAAACAACTACTAAATTTGTCTTGTCCTTCTACGTGTGATAAAATTAATGCGTTAAATCAAATTTAATCATGAGGAGAATGTACATGAACATTGGTAAAATTATATATATATCAGTCGCAGTGATATTAGGATTATGTATAGCAATTTTTTCAATACCAGAATATATTTCCCTATTCTTAATATCATTATTTCTCTTAATATCATCTTATCTTTTATTAGTCGCCGATAGTAAAATTAAGCTAGACAACTAAATAAGTCATTTGTGCTACACTCAAAATAGTTCCGTCGAAAGAATTATAAGGAGTGAAGACAAATGACCTATACTCATCTTACACCAAATGAA
>NZ_JAJDJW010000024.1:0-36484 GCF_020567645.1 Enterococcus sp. CWB-B31 | reverse complement strand
CGTACCCGAATTTTCTTACTCAACGGCCTTATTCAATACAAATAAAAAACACCGGAGAAGGAGTTCGATTCCTTCTTCCGATGTTCATTGGTGATACTATCAGTCCGATTTGACAAAGAGCCATATTTTAACGATTAGAAGGGCTTTTGGGGATAACCTCTTGTCTCCCACCCGCATAGCAGGTGGATAGCTGCTTTATCCAAAAACACCAATGAAATGAACCCTTTTTTGGGCAAGCATTCCATTGGTGTTTTACTATAAGTTTGGGAAAGAATAAAGTTTCAAACTCTCTTCATATCTAACCCTGAATAAACGGCGGTACAAAAGCAAAAATTCTTTTTGCGACGAGTAACCGCAGGAGCAGCTCCTTTAGAATTAAGCCGAACTATCTCCTGAAAATAGGAGACGCTCCAGGTCCTTCACCCAGTAGGTAACAGGACGTCATCTACTCTGCTAAAGCAATCCTAGTGAAGCCTGTCAACTCTCGTATGTTTCATACGTAGAAATTGAGGTGATCGAAGCGCAGCGTAGTGTATCAATTCTCAGCTATTTATTTTATGACTAGTGTTCCTTGACTAGTTTCGGATATTCCTTCTTAATTCTCGGAGCTGATCGCTTTTGGTCCGACCTCATTTTTTAGTCATCCTGATTCAGTTTGCGAATCAGCTCGTCAATATGATTTCCGTATTCAACAGACTCATCTTTTTCAAAAATCAGCTCAGGCGTCTTGTATAAGCTCAGACGTTGTCCTAATTCCTTGCGAATCAACCCTTTTGCTTTATCCAATCCTTCCTGTGCCTTTGTCTGATCAGATGCCAGGCCAGACAGCAGGCTGTAATAAATCGTTGCCTGCTGCAAATCTCCTGTCACACGAACATCAGTAATCGTAATCCCCTGAACTCTGGGGTCTCTGACACGTTTTCTCAGGATATCATTGATTTCTCTTAATATTTCCTGTCCGACACGTCGGTCACGATAATTTGCCATGTTCTTTCTTCTCCCTTCATTCTGGAGCAGAATAGACTAGTTTCGTTTAATTTCTTCCATAACGAAGCCTTCAATCACATCGTCAACCTTTAAATCATTAAAGTTTTCGACCATTGCTCCACATTCAAATCCTAATTTTACTTCTTTTGCATCATCTTTAAAACGTTTCAGACTCGCAAGCTTGCCTTCGAAAATTACAATACCGTCACGAATAACATGAACTCCGCTGTCTCTGCGAATGGAGCCGTCTGTCACATAACAACCGGCAATTGTTCCAACTTTAGAAACTTTATACAATTCACGAACAACCATCTGTCCTGTAATTTTTTCTTCAAATTCAGGATCAAGCAATCCTTTCATAGCAGTTTCAATTTCATCAATTGCATTATAAATAATTCGATGAAGACGAATATCCACTTCTTCTTGCTCAGCCTGTTGTTTAGCCTGAGGTGTAGGACGTACATTGAACCCAATAATGATGGCATTACTTGCCGCAGCAAGTGTCACATCACTTTCATTAATTGCTCCTACTGCTGAATGGACGATTTTTACCCGCACACCTTCAACATCAATCTTTTGAAGACTAGCAGAAAGAGCTTCCGCTGATCCCTGTACATCAGCTTTGATAATAACATTAACTTCTTTCAGCTCGCCCTCTTTCAGACTTTCAAACAAGTTATCCAGAGTTACACGGCTGTTTGCTGAACGTTGTTCATGCAAGGCCCGCTTCGCTCTTTCTTCCCCTGCCTGACGAGCTGTTTTTTCATCTTCAAGTACGGCAAAACGATCTCCTGCCTGAGGTACATCATTCAATCCGGTAATTTCTACAGGTGTTGCCGGACCAGCAGTTTTGTCACGACGTCCGATATCATTTGTCATCACACGGACACGTCCATAAGTATTGCCGACAACAATCGGATCTCCGACTTTCAGTGTTCCCTGCTGTACCAGTAATGTAGCAACAGAGCCTTTTCCTTTATCCAGACGTGCTTCGATAACCGTTCCAATAGCATGCTGTGTCGGATCAGCTTTCAGATCTTCTACTTCAGCAATCAGTAAAATATTTTCTAATAACTCATCAATATTTTGATTGAACTTTGCCGAGATATTAACAAAAATCGTATCTCCGCCCCATTCTTCAGGAATCAGTTCATACTCAGACAATGCCTGTTTCACATGATCCGGATTAGCACCAGGTTTATCAATTTTGTTCACAGCAACAATGATCGGAACCTTCGCTGCTTTTGCATGGTTGATAGCTTCAACAGTCTGAGGCATCACACCATCATCTGCAGCAACCACTAAAATAGTGATATCTGTGATACTTGCTCCACGAGCACGCATACTGGTGAAGGCCGAGTGTCCTGGTGTATCAAGGAACGTAATTGGCTTCCCTTCAATTTCAATCTGATAAGCCCCAATATGCTGAGTAATTCCGCCAGCTTCGCCTGATGTCACTCGAGAATGACGCAGGGTATCCAATAAAGTTGTTTTCCCGTGGTCAACGTGACCCATGATTGTAACAACAGGAGGACGGCTTACCAAATTCTCTTCTGAAACAGCATCAGGTTCAAAGAATTTATCGATATCTGCAATATCAATTTGTACTTTTTCCTGAGGCTCAATCCCGTAATCTACTGCCAGCAGTTCAATCGTCTCTTTGTCCAATGACTGGTTCTGATTAACCATCACACCCATCATAAACAGTTTCTTGATGATTTCTGCCGGCTCACGGTAAATCTTTTTGGCAATATCCGCTACGTTCATACCCTCTGTATATTCAAGAATTTCAGGAAGCTCCTTGAATTTTCTAGCCGGTACCGGCGGCTTGGTAGACTCCTGGTACTTGCCTTTTTTCCCTTTTTTATTAAATCTGTTACGATTTTGGTTGTTAAAGTTATTGCGGTTGTTTCTGTTTTGACCTCCACCGAATGAATTGCTTCTATTCTGGTTATTAGTGTTGCTGCGGTTTTGATTTTGACTGCTTTGTCCTGCTGCAGATCTGGTTTGACCTTGCTGACCCTGAGTCGGGCGTTGTTGCCCCTGCTGTTGTCCTTGCGGACGATTGTTTTGGTTGGAACGCTGTTGATTATTCTGACCCTGTTGTCCCTGCGGACGGTTGTTTTGATTTGGTCGTTGTTGATTTCCCTGACCCTGTTGTCCCTGTGGACGGTTGTTTTGATTTGGTCGTTGTTGATTTCCCTGACCCTGTTGTCCCTGCGGACGATTATTTTGATTTGGTCGTTGTTGATTTCCCTGACCCTGTTGTCCCTGCGGACGATTATTTTGATTTGGTCGTTGTTGGTTTCCCTGACCCTGCTGTCCCTGTGGACGATTGTTTTGATTTGGTCGTTGTTGGTTTCCCTGACCCTGCTGTCCCTGCGGACGATTGTTTTGATTCAAGCGCTGTTGATTCCCCTGACCTTGTTGTCCCTGTGGACGATTGTTTTGATTTGGTTGCTGCTGTTTGCTCTGATTCTGTTGAACTGCCGGCTTTGACTGAGGCTTTGCAGTTTGCTGAGCTGCAGGTGCCGCCTTTTTTGTAAACGCAGAGCGCAGCTTTGTTTCATCAGACGGGTTGATCGCTCCCATATGATTCTTTACATCTATACCCAACTCATGCGCTTTATTTACAACATCTTTACTTGGTTGATCTATTTCTTTTGCTAATTCATATATTCTCTTTTTTCCCATGCAATCACCTTCCTAGCATTTCGTTAATTCCTTGAATTTCTTAGCAAATCCTTGATCGTTTACGCCAACAATCATTCGCTGTCTGCCAATCGCATGACTAATTTCTATCTGAAGTAATTCGTCATTCCAGGGAATTTCGTAATAAGAACATTTGTCCTTAATTTTTTTGCGTGTATTGTCGCTTGCATCTGCAGCAATAAACACAAATTCTGTTTTATTTTTTTGGATATCTTTCACTGTCATTTCTTCACCAGTGATCAATCTCCCTGCCCGCATCGCCAGTCCAAGTAAATTCAATGTCTTCTCTTTATTCATTGCCAAACAGCTCATTACGTGCTTTTTGATGTTCGACATAAGCCAGCAGTTCCTGATAAAAATCATCAGTCAGTGTTGTTTCCAACACTCGGTCCAGTATCCGGTTTTCCCACGCTCTTTTTATTTCTTCCGGTTCAAGTGCGACATAAGCACCTCTTCCCGGTTTCTTTCCAGAAGGATCAAGAGAAACCTCTCCTTCTTTTGAACGTGTAATACGAACCAGTTCTTTCTTAGGTTTCATCTCTCCGGACACAACAGATTTACGCATTGGAATTTTTCTTTTTTTCATAATATAGTTCCCTCCAAAAACGCTATTTTTCTTCTGCCTGTTCGTTGTCAAATTCTATATTTTCATATTCATCTGAGGTCAAATCAGCTTCCATCACTTCTTGATCTTCTTCATAGCTGTCTTCAAAATTTTCGTTATACTCTTCATCATATACTTCTTCGGAATATTCTTCTCCATCAGCATTTTCTGCCTGTTGAGCATAGAAATCTTCCATCTCTGATTCTGGCTTAATATCAATTTTGAAGTTTGTCAATTTTGCTGCCAAACGTGCATTTTGCCCGCGTTTTCCGATTGCCAGAGACAGTTGGAAATCAGGAACCACAACGGTGCAGGCTTTTGGATTTTCAGCAGCAAAAATTACATCAACTACTTGAGCCGGGTTTAGCGCATTGCTGATAAATACTGCCGGATCTTCATCCCACTCAACAATATCCATGTTCTCGCCTTTCAGCTCGTTAACAATTGCCTGAACACGTTGTCCTTTAGGACCGACACATGTCCCTACCGGATCAACATTCTGATCGTTTGAGCGTACAGCTACCTTTGAACGATCACCCGCTTCTCTTGCAATATTAACAATTTCTACAATACCATCATAAACTTCAGGAATTTCCTGTTCAAACAAACGTCGCAACAAATCCGGATGGCTGCGGCTTACAAACACCTGAGGACCCTTTGACGTATTTTCAACACGGGAAACGTAGACTTTGATTCGGTCATGAGGCTGATAAAATTCATTTGGCATCTGATCTTGTTTGGATAAAACTGCTTCAATCTTGCCTAAATTCACGTAGATATACCGTCGATCCTGTCGTTCAACGATTCCCTGCATGATATCATTTTCGTAAGCGCTGAACTCATTGTAAATAATTGTTCTTTCCGCTTCACGGACACGCTGCAAAATAACCTGCTTCGCTGTTTGAGCTGCGATTCTTCCGAAATCTTTAGGGGTTACTTCAAAACGAATTTTATCACCAACCTCATAAGCTTTGTTTATCGCCATTGCATCTTTTAAAGATACTTCCAATTGTGAATCAAATACCTCGTCAGTCACTTCTTTGACAGCATATACGTGGATATTGCCTTTCTTTTCATCGAACTCCACTTCAACATTATTGGCCTGTCCATAATGTCTTTTATATGCGGAAACCAGCGCTGCCACCAACGCTTCAATTACCGTTTCCTTTTTTATTCCTTTTTCAGCTTCTAATGCATCCAAAGCATTTAACATTTCTTTGCTCATTTTTTATTATTTCCTCCCATATTTAGTCAAAGCTGAACGCATCTGCTTCCATCAATAAAACAGACCGTTAGAAGTTAATACTTAAAACTGAATTGCTAAGCGAGCCTTTGCAATATTTTTTCGATCGATGACCAGTTCTTTTGTTCTTGTTTTCACTTTGACAGTCAGCATTACTGTATCCTTATCAAATTTTTCCATTGTTCCTTCAAACTGCTTTTCACCTTCTATAGCTTGATACAAAGAAACATGGATATATTCTCCTACAGCATTTTCATAATCCTGTTCCTTTTTCAATGGACGTTCAGCCCCGGGAGAAGATACCTCTAGAAAGTAAGCCTGAGGAATTGGATCAGGTTCCACCGCATCAAGCCGTTCACTTAGTTTTTCACTGACAAATGCGCATTCCTCAATATCTATGCCGCCTGTTTTATCAATAAATACACGTAAAAACCAGTTTTTACCTTCCTTGACAAACTCTATATCTACAAGTTCAAAATTCTGCTCTTTTAAGATCGGTGTGACTAACTCGGTAACAGTTTCCACGACACTACTCAAAATTTTCGCCTCCTTCGAGATTGATGTAACGTACCATTGGCAATACAAGGCTCATGATCAATGCCATTAAAAAGAGTGAGCAGAAATCCGCTCACTCCCAATTAGTATCATTACTTGTATATAAGTTTAACATATTCTCCTACAGGAATCAAATAGACTGTATGACTCTTTGCTTAAGCAGAGCCGTTTCCAGAAAAATACCTGATCTTTCACAGAATAATTGTCTTTCTACTCATAAAATCAGCTATCTTTATGTTGTTTTTAATGATCAATTGTAATATGCTGTGCTGACCGAATTAAACCTAAGTTATGCTTCTAACCCAAGAAATACGGAGCATATCCAGCAGTATTACATACGAAACTGCTGGATATACGACGAGCATTTACCAAAAACGCAGGGACAAATTATACAAAAGATCATTAAAATTTAAGAAATCCTTTTTTTTGCAACATCTTTCAATTTCAATGATTGCTTCTTCAGAAAGTACATTTATTTTAAGGTACCAGAAATTATGATCATATATTTGGGAAACCAATAGATTAATATGCTCTATTATAGTATTGCCCTCTTTTCCCAGATTAACCAGATGATAATAAGAAATTTCATTTGTTTCTATCTTCTTTGCTCTATTCATGATCAGAGTCGTTTTCCCAATTAAATATTTTACTTTTAATCTTACCGGATTGCTCTGCAAATTCCAACGTCACGTTTAAAGATAAAGATTCTAATTTACGAAGAAAAAAGCTGCGTACTGAGTAAAGATCTGCAGAACCAATTCCAGTAGTTTATCATAGAAACAATCGCAAGTAACCCGCAGCTGCTTCAAATCCCCAAAAAATGCGATCCTCTTTAAAAAATCAGCTTTCCTAATAATTTGATCAGTCTGTCCCAAATAAGTATTAAGAAAATAGTTCTCTGTTTTAGCAACATAGTTGAGCCTTTCTTTTTTGGGTTAATTATCTTACTATAGAGAAAATAGAGAAAGGACAGAGAAAATGAAACAAAATCAAGTAATCAAAGTATCGAACGAAACGCTTAAAAAAATGGCTGCGGCCTACGAAAAAAATAAACTAAGTAAATCTGTTCCCTATACCCTTTTCACAGCTAAAACCGGAACAACGACTATCACTGCTTATAATTCCGGTAAAGTGATGTTCCAAGGAACCGGTGCAGAAAAAGAAGCCCAAAAATGGGGAAATCCTACGACCTCTGCAAAAACAGCTAACCCTTCCAAATCCCAGCAACTGCCTCCGGGATTTGATCAGCTGTCTGTCATCGGCAGTGACGAGGTAGGAAACGGCAGCTACTTTGGCCCCGTCACAGTCTGTGCAGCCTATGTTGAAAAGAATATGATTTCAAAATTAAAAGCATTGGGCGTCCGCGACTCAAAAGAACTGACAGATGACCAAATCATTAAGCTCTCACATCTGGTGAAGGAATTGATTCCCTACCGTCTGCTTATTTTAGAGCCAAAAAAATACAATGAGATCCAACCAAAATACAATGCCGTACATATGAAAGTTGCACTGCACAATCAAGCAATTTATTTACTGCTGAAGGATTTGGCACCTGTTAAACCGGAAGGCATTCTGATTGATCAATTCACCCCGGAAGGCAACTATCGGAAATATGTCCGCAGCGAAAAAAATCAGGTAACAGAAAAACTCTATTTTATTACTAAAGGAGAACAGTATCACATTGCAGTTGCTGCAGCATCAATCATCTGTCGAGCGGCCTTTCTAGAAGAGCTGCAGAAGGAATCTAATGAATTGGGATATACAGTACCGTCTGGTGCAGGTGCAAAATCGGATCAGGTTGCCTCCCGAGTTTTAAAACAAGGAGGCATGGACCTATTGTCCAACTATGTTAAACTGCATTTTGCCAATACAGGAAAAGCCCAGAAAATTGCAGAGAAATAATAGAACAACCTCTTTTACAGAAGAACCAGACTAAAATACCTCTTATTATGCTGCGTGTTCGCTTTTACTGACAGAGCCAAGCAGCAATTGATCTAAAGAAATTAAGGAGAGATGTATATGATTATTAGGGAAGCAATACTTTCTGATGCCGAAGCTTTACATACAATTAACCAGGACTCCCTTGGCTATGACTACCCGCTGATTAAAACAAAGGAGCAGCTGGAAGATCTTCTTAATTTGACTGATAATAAACTATTCATCTGCACTATTGATGATCAAGTATGCGGTTATATTCATGCAGCGGTCTATCTAACCATTTATGCACCAAAGATGATTAATATACTGGCATTGTCTGTTGATACAGCATTTCAGGGAAAAGGCTGCGGAAAAGAATTAATGCAGTTCGTTGAAAAATGGGCAGCAGCAACAGGAGCAGGCGGAATACGTCTGAACTCCGGTGAAGAAAGAAAAGCAGCTCATCACTTTTATGAACATATAGGCTTTGCAAAACGAAAAAATCAGGCAAATTACTATAAAATGATTGGGTAAATTACATTTGTGCTTGTTAGGAAAAATCTAAAAAAATTTACTGCCCTGAAAAAGTCCGTTTTACCTGTTGATCTCAATGAGCTCAGGCGAAACGGACTTTCTATTCCATTACCAAAATAAGTTCAGTTTAGTTCAGGTAACATTACTTTACTACTTTCTAAAATCTTCCAATACTAGTCCAATTATTGAAACCACCCCATTATCGGCAAACTTCACATAGATTCTCTTACCCAGACTTTCATCCTCTTTTGCAGTTTCCAATGTATCGTATAAATAAATTGTTTCATTATATTTACCTGAAAGTTCTGAAAGTTTCATGGAAAAATCATTTTCCGAAATATTATATGCAGATGCTAGCTGAGAGATCAGCTTCTTTTGATCCTTCCCATTGAATTGCTCTGTAGAGGCAATATTCTTTACAACAACAGCTTCTCGTGTTGAAGAAACTGTTTTCTTTCCCTTGTCAAAAGTATATTTTATCTCTACCTGAGCAGAAATCGGGTAATACCCTTCAGAAGTTTTGAAAACTAAATATTCACTGTAATCAACCTCTGCTGCTGAGGATTGACTATAGTATTGCGTGTAGTCCAACGTCTGATTATCCATGGTCAGCTGCTCAGTCAAAATGCCTGTTGCGTTTTTGAAAGCTTCTGTTAACATCAATTGAAGCTTCTCCTTCATTAACTCCTCTGCCTCTTCCTTAGTCATCTCCCCAATATCATAACTTGGAAATGACTTATCTCGATTTTCCGACCAGATTAATAAGTTGTCTTCTGATGACAACTTATTAGCAGATAATCCATCACATGCTGCTAAAAACCCACATCCAAGTAAGAGTACAAGTAACGAATGAATGATTCTTTTATTAAAAAACATAAATTTTCCCCTTTATCTTAATCAGATCAATTGCTTCTATTAGATAGCTGTTAGCATTGATCAATCGACATAAGAATATACAGCTTAACTAATTCTCTACTGAATTTATTTTAGAAAAATCAAAAAAATTAGTGCTAAAAATACTTTTTTGACAAATGCACCATTTTCCCTCTTTTACTTTCTTTCATTTACTTATTTTTCTAGTCAAATACACTCAAATCCATCTGAATTAGCTGGCTTTGATCAAACTCACCTTCAACAAAGGTTAGACTCACAACCCGGTTATTTTTATCAGTTGGAACTTTATAAAAAGCTAATCCTTCGCTTTCTTCTCCTCTAGAAAGCTCCTCGTCATTCGCCTCAGCCAGTACTTTCAAATTTTCTACAGCTTCTTCTTCTGGAAAGTCTGATTGATTAAGCACTTGATTCCCAATTGTCAAGCTTGTCTTTTTAAACCAGACAGCAGGTTTTATTGAATTTTCGCCCTTATTCAATAGCTTAAACCTTACTGCCAAATACTCTTGATCAATGATTGTCACTTTGCGATAGCCAGTTACTTCAAACCGCATGGAAGCATTTTCTGCAGACATATTGGAGCTGCTGTCAGAAGCAGAACTATCTGAAATCCCCTCACTGTCTGCTGCTCCTTTTTCTACTAAACTATCAGCTGATTGATTAAGAATTTCTACTCTCTTTTCATAATTTCTATCATCTGCTGAAAAATAATTAACTTGTACAACACTATTCTCCGTCGCAATATAGTAAAAGTGAGCCCACATACTCTCATTTTCAAAGCTTGTATTCAAAGTATATTTAAATGCCGGATAGCCATTTACTTCATATTCTTTCATAAAGACATCTTCAAGATTTTCATAACCATATGTCCGTTGAAGTTCTTCTCTTGTCTTTTCAGCGAAATTCTCTAAATCAACCTCTGCTTTTGAAAATGCCAAAATATACATAAAAGAATCACTCTTTGTATCCTCTGCACCAAAAGCTGCTGCATCACCAAAGTTTTCTTTTAATTTTGATTCCGTTTGTATGTCCCAGTTGCTTGGAAGTTGAAATTCAAAGGTATGACCAGCACCATTGAATTTCACTTTTTCATCGGATAATGAATCAGAACATCCGCTAAGGAGAAGCAGTACCATTGCCAGAAATATATATAAATTTTTATTCATTTGATGATTCCTCTTTTCTCCGTATCAATCGATCTTCATACCTTCTATATAGCAAAAATAAAGTAATACAGCCTGCAAAAAGTATGAGACCTGTTTTTAACCCTTGTGGTAAAAAGACAAATTCTATCTCATGAGTTCCAGCAGGAATTGCCAATGTCAAAAAGGCATTTTTGAAGGTTGGTATTTCTATTTTTTCACCATCAATATAGGCAGTCCAACCTGCATCATAAGGAATTGTTGTAAAGAGGACTTGATCCTTTGCCAATTTAACTTTTGCAGTTGCCGTCCTGCCTGTGGTTTCAAATGACACGCCCTTTGCTTGAACTGCTTCAACAGCTTGTTCAAATTTAGTCGAATCTAATAGTAATACATCCGGCTTATAAATTTTAATCATTCTAGTCCCTGTAAATACAGCTTTAACCTCAACCGTTGTTCCTGTTTCATAATCACCCAAATTGTAGTATTGACCTGATGATGTGATAGTAGTCTCCCTTGTCACTCCATTAACTGTTGTTTTAACACTTCCTTCAAGCATGTACATCATATCTGTTGGATAAATGCTTAAGTATGCCTGGTGACCAGCCGGTACATAGACAGACCACGTTATCACTTTTTCTTTTCCAGGACTGATTTCAGTATAGATTTGTTCCTTTCCAGAAGTTGCAACAACTGCATTTTCTATAGTTACTTGTCTTGGCTCCACCACTTCAGTCATTATTTCATTCGTTTCAGCTAAGTGGTTAAATAAAGCAGTTTGATTTTTTACTGCATCTGTTTCAAATATTCCATCATTTGTCAAAATTCCGAGCGGTAAAGCATAGCTGTTTTCATAAAGAGCATAATCACTGCTTTCAGAAATTTTTTCATAGCCGAATTTCATTGGGTCATCTTTAGCAATGTTATACTTGATTCCCAGTAAAGAATCCATGAAAAGTGTATTATTATCATAATTAATTGTCAGATTAGTCCCCAAGGATCGAAAGCCTAAATTATTCAAATACGCTGAAGAATGGCGGTTTCGAATTGAAGAAAACATTGTTACTCCGCTATACCCATGAGTAAAGCTGTCATTCAAGTTTGCCCGATCAAGATTTTCCATTCGATAGAATGTATCATTTTCTTTTTTTGTCTGATTAACCAGCTTTTCAACATCGGAATAGGATTCAGAATAATAATATCTGCCAGGATATCCCCAATCAGCTCCCACACCTGCAATTAAACCTTTTGCATTAAAAAAAGTTTCAGTACTCATTAAAAGAAACAAAAATATCGGTATGTATATCCTCAGTTTATCTGTTTTTCCATATAACAGCAGACAAACCGCATAAAGAGCTAGAAATCCAATCGTCAGATAAAGCGACTCATTCGTGATATAGTTGTATCGTTTAGGATTTGACAAAAGAATTGCTGCAATAAACAGACTACCAATGATTAGTAGTATGTTCATTAGTTTATTTTGATCCTTTTTATCAAAAGCCTCAAATCCATAGCCGCCGAACAAAATGACTAAAAAGGAAAACAGAAAACTAAACCGGAATAAAAACATATTTGGAGCATGCAGACCATGCCAGAATAAATTTAACGGATCAATATAAACACTTGCAATAAGTAGAATGAACAAAGTACCATAGCATAATTTACTCCTTAGAGAAAATTTGTCTGAAACAAAGTAGAAGCAGCAGAAAATAAGTGGAAGCAATCCAATATATATAAAAGGTGCTGATTCATATTTACTGGTGTCATATACCGCAACCATACTTTTTACAATAAAATCCCAGCCCCCTGTATCTGGAGTAAACAGACGATCAATTTTATTTAAACCTTCACCATTGTTTGTTAAATCTAAAATGGTCGGCAGAACTGTAAGCATCGAAGCGCCACCAGCTAATAAAGAAGTAATCATATATGGGTAAATCGTTTTTTTATAACGAGACCAGTCAATAATTAAGTGCATGCAATAATAGAGGAAAGAAAAAACACCGATCATAAATGCCATATAAAAATTGGAAAGAAACAATAATAAGTAGCTCAAAAATAGAATTCCCGGCTTCTTTCCATCCAGTATTCGGTGAATTCCCAAAATAATCCAAGGCAAATAGACAAAGGCATCCAACCACATAATCACTGGTGAATAAGCAACAGTATATCCCATCAATGCATAGGTGCTGCTAAAAGAAAGCTGCTGCCAGTGTGACATCTTTTTATATGTCTGTTCCGCAAACACATAAAAAGATAAGCCAATAAAGCCAAATTTTATTAGAGTAATCACATAAAGTGCATCTGGCATAGCTGCATTATCAAACAAAGCAACTAAAGGTGTGAATATACTATTCACATAATATGCTGCAAATGCCCAGTAATTTAATCCTAGGGACCCGTACCATGTATAAAACATACTTTGTTCTCCATGAAGCACATTATTGAAACTGGCATGAAAATTGGAATATTGAGATAAAGAATCACTTGCCATGATACTTCGCTCACTACCTATGTATATCCCATTCATAGAGTAAACAATTATCATAATGATGACAGGTATTAAAAAACTCAGGATCAAAACCAACCAATTTTTCTGGATATATCCAACAATTCTTTTTTTCATATACAGTTCACTATCCTTTTATTCAATTTATAATCCCCATTTTTGAAAAGGGGTAATAACGAATGACAGCAACACCTTCAACCTGATCATCGCGAACAAAGCCAAAATGTCTGCTATCTGTAGAATGGTTGCTATTATCCCCTAATACAAAATAGCATCCATCCGGAATATTATCTAAGTGTTCCAAATCATTCCAGACATTTTCTGTAATCGTCACTTTTAGCGTTCCATCCGGCAACTCTTTTGCTGGAATATCTTTTTCAGCTTGTTCCTTCTTTATTCGGCAATTAATGAATAGGGCATTTCCTTCAACCCATATTCGATCTCCAGGTATCCCAACCACACGCTTAGTATAAGAACTATCTTCGGTATTTTCAGGATCGAAAGCAATTAAATCATATCGGTCAGGAATTTTTGTCTTCCAAATAATCAGCCGATCACTATTGGTTAGGGTTGGTTCCATTGAACTCCCGTCAATCCGATGCATCCTGATTTTCATGATGCCTATTACAAGCAATAAGACCATACAGATACAGAAGAAAGCAGAAATAAGGATCTCTTTCTGCTTTCCTATAAATTCTTTTTTCAACCTAGCTTGGGTAACTAGTTTCTTTTTCTCTTTCTTCATACTTCTTTATTCCTTTATCATTAAAATTAGAAACGAACCATTGTATGGAAAGGAAACAGACGAAGTTTTACTACTCCTATAATGTCTTTTTCAGAGACAAAACCAAAATGGCGGCTGTCAATTGTATAAGACCGATTGTCTCCCAGAACAAAGTATTTCTTTTCCGGCACCCATTTTTCTCCAGTCAATTCAACCAAAGCAAAGTCTTCAGTAATTTGTGAAGAACCCTCACTTGAACTATTCAAATAACGCTCCAGCTCTTCTTTTTCATTTAGATAGAGCTGATTATTTTTATATAATAATCGATCTCCAGGCAATCCAATAACACGCCGAATATAACTCTCCCCTGAAGAATTTTTGTAACAAATCAAATCAAAATTTTTGATTTTTTCGACCTTACTTACAAATAATCGGTCTCGATTGTTCAATGTAGGGGTCATCGCATACCCTTCGACTTTTACTAATCTGAATGTAAAAAATGATATAAGACCTATTAGAAAAGAAAAAACTACAATTGAAATACTCATTTGGACCAAAAACTGATTAAATTTCTTTTGCCCTTTTTGTTTTCCTGACAGATGTCTTCTTTTTTTGGATGATTTTCTTCCAGCTCTTTCTTTTGGAATGTCTGAAGTTATTTTCTTCCGCTTCTTTTTTATAGCAGTTTGTTTTTTATTATCTTCTATACGATAGTGTGGCGATCTGGCTGCCTGTCTCTTTTGGCTTTTAACAGTCATTTTCCTATTTGTTCTTTTTTTCATAGTTATTCACACTCAAGATAACTCATTTTTTTTGCTTCAGTGCATGTTCATTTACTTGGTATTCTTTAAATATTTCCTGCTGATTTTCTTTTATTTTTTCTATGTCTGATTGATACATTTCCATTTGTTCCAGGTTTTCCAAAATCACTCGAGCTTGAGCATTTAAATTTATCCCAAGATTTTTTGCTGAAGTGAAGTAACGGTTCAGCTTTTTCTGACCATCAACACTCAATCCCATATAAGCAGTCTCTACAGAAGCACTTGTCAACTGCTGGGATAAATCCCGAATATTCTTTTCTGTTTTTTCAATTGAAGCACCATTATTATAGGATTCAATCTGACTATCTATTTCTCCTATCAAATAATAGATTTTAGCTAATGCAGCTGCATTCGAAATACTCAAATTCGTCAATTGATAATAACGAGTATAAGATGCTCCTCCACCAAGTAAAACTGCCATAATAAGAAGGAAAATACCGTTCCTTCTTCGCTTTTTCTTGTATTGTTCTGCCTTTCTACAGATACGCTGCCATTTTTTGCGTTTTTTCTTGTTTTTCGGTCTTTTTTTCTTCAGCCCTTCCAGTTTCCTTCCGGCAACAATACTAAGAACTAAAAAGATTATACCTAACAACAACAAAAGAATTCCTAATGACAGCAGACCTATGAAGGCCATATCCAATTTACTCATATTCAAATTCATAGATCTTTCCTCATTTTCGAACTATTTTCTGCCTGTCTTTTTTTAGAAGGCCTTTACTTACTCTTTTTCTTTTTATTAGAGACCGTATGAACAATCAAGAATATGACAATAAGCAATGCCAATGCCGTACCTACAATTCCAGCAATTAGCTTCCAATCGATTCCTCTTTCTTGAACCAGTGAAACATCCTGCCCATTAAATTTATCTGCTTCTTCATCTGCAATGGCAAAATTCTCTGTCCATTCCCAATGTTTCCCTCCGGAGACAACAAGGATATGTGCTTTATACTTTCCAGGCTCCATGCGATCACCATTCATTGTGACTGGAAAATCAATATATGAATTAGGTGCCATTCTCATCCCGGCTTTTTTTACATCATACAGAACTTCTTCTGAATCTCCTGGCATAACCTGAACCTCTACAGTCATATCTTCCAGGTACTCTGCAACAATATTCGAAAAATTAACAAACACAGCATTTCGATAATTAGCCAGCCCCGCATACACTTTGTTCAGGATTAAATCCGGCTCCAGCACTGCTTCATTTTCCTGCAAAATCATGCCGATCATATAAGCATATTCATTAATAATCCCTGTTTGATCTTCTGGATGTTCTACTCGTTGTTTCAATTGAATACCGCCAACAATCTTCCCATCAAAGGAAACTTCCGGCATCTTTATATTCAGCTTTAAGGGAACCACTGAATTTGCAGGAATAGTAATCTCACTTTCAGCACTCACAATATCATTAAACTTATATTTTAATGACTTGTCATCTTCCATTGCAGTCGGTCCATGTTCAATCACACCATTACCGTTTGTTTTTGCACCATTCAGTGAAACATCTACAATCATTTCGTTTGCAGAATCGTTAATCAACTGAATTTCAACTAGTTGTTCCTGACTTGCTGTCATCAGCAAATCAAAATAGCCAACATCTTTTGAAAGTTGATTTTCTGGTTTAATCACTTGATAATTAAATCCACCCATTGGATCTGTTCCTTCATTTTCAGTGCTTACAGATTCTTCTGCATATGTGGAAACTCCAAAACTGAATAGCGACACTATGTACAGAAGGAATAATGGAAACAAAAAATTTTTTTCTTTTTTCATAACCTGACTACCTTGTGACCTTTCATATTTTTAATAAGAGAGGCTATGGCATTAGCATGCCTAGAACCCTTAAAACCGAATAAACAGTGTTCCAATCTTTGCATGATTCGAGCATTCGTAAGAAGCGTAGGATCAAGTTCTTATATGCCCCCTCAGACATGCTTCGAGGATCGGAACCAAGTCCTTCAATTCTTAGCAGCTTTGCCATTTAGAAATTGATGAGATCAAAACGAAGTCCTTCAATTCTTAATGGCTCTGCCATTTCGGAACAAAGTGTAGCGAGAACCGCAGACGCAGAAAAACGGATACAGCGTAATGTTTTGTCTCGAGAATCGTTAGACTCGCAGAGACAACAGTTCTTCTACGTAATGTTTTGTCTCGAGAATCGTTAGACTCGCAGAGACAACAGTTCTTCTACGTAATGTTTTGTCTCGAGAATCGTTAGACTCACAGAGACAACAGTTCTTCTACGTAATGTTTTGTCTCGAGAATCGTTAGACTCGCAGAGACAACAGTTCTTCTACGTAATGTTTTGTCCCGTGAATCGTTAAACTCGCAGAGACAGCAGTTCTGCTGCGCATACAGTTCTACTACATCAAGTAAGCTGGTTTCATTCAAGGAATACTTATCGAAACTACGCATACCATTCTGCTAAAGTACGAATATAAGCAGAAGCGGCAAAGTAGAACCAGTACTTGTCGGTCCTAATCTGTGCCGAGTAATCGCAGGCAACATCTCGGAAATATAGAAAGCTCCAAGTAGATATCAATCCACAGCTATTCATTTCATGAATAATGTTCCATGACAATTTTCGGATCATCCTTCTTGGTATCATAAATCACTACGATTGACTTGTCAGAGTAGATGATACCTACTTGGGTCTCCGAGCTGAACACTTTTACTCCTGCGGTTACTCGTCGCATGAAGAAGCTTTGTCCCGACCTCTCAGTACTCTTTGTTTAATACTGTAAATTATCTAGTGGCTTCCAGTGTCCATTGAATTTTAGCAGTATATTTCGTTTCGAAAATTTCAATATCATCCTTTAAATTAAGTTTAACTGAAGTTGCTGCAGTCCCTGCATCCTGGTTACCGAATGTTAATTCATAATCACCTGCCCCTTTATTTGCTGCAGTATTTTCCAGCATAAGCTGTTTATTACCAGCAACATTGTAAGACAATGAATTAGTACCAAAATTCAAATCAGCTGATTCTGGTTGTAAATGACTTGGTTCAATAGAAGTTAATGCTAGATTTGTAAACATCAACTCTGATCCATTCAACGCAACATCTGTACCTTCTACTTGACCAGTAAATTCTTGTGTCATTTCAGCATATAATTTATATGCACGATTCAATGTTGAACGTCCATCATAGAATTTAACAAAGTTTTCAACCAAATATTCGTCTGCATTTCCTTCATTTGCAACAAACGGCAATGCAAAATATTCAGTCGCGGCTGACCCGGCAACTACTTCATGTGAGCTGAAATCCAATGGTGTTACGGCTACAATACCAAAATCACCTGGATCAGTAACATCTGGAATGTTTGTAATTGTTGAACCAGTTGTTCCTGGTTTTGTGATAGTTGTATTGCTGCCGCCCTCTGTATTACGCGTAAATTCGATGTACGCATCTCCGTCATGCTGCAGATTGTCTACCGCTTTCGTATTTGGTGCTGCAATCGCAACTCCTGCTACAGCTAATAAAGCTGTACCACATAATTTACTTGTTAATTTCATTTGTGTTTCCTCCTAATAATGTGTGTTTTATATTTATGGTAACTCGGCTAAAATCCAAGTTATCACCGTTGAATAGGGTACCGGATCTATTTGAGTGCCTCCCGGTACAGTTAGCTTTATTGCACTATTTTCATAGACCTGCTGACTATTAAAAGCGGAGTCCAGAACTGGCTCATTGTTTGCGTCTGTTTTAGGACTTAATGTTGATGATTGTCCCTCTGAATGTCCTTCAGATGCCCCAAAAGAAATACTCCATGTTCCCGCGCCGCTGCCTGTTTCAGCAGTTGCCAAATCATACGTATCACCAATATTGCTTAAGCGAATAATTTCGCTGGAAACAACAGGTGCATCCGTTGTTGAATTTGGTGTACTTGTCCATGATTTATCAAATGACAATACTGCTCCATTTAATGAGCTGTTTGTCGTAGTTGAATTACTGAATTGATTTTCTTGACGAACCTGCAGCTTCCAGCCCTGTGCTGTCGCTGTTGTCCGATAATCAGATAATTGAATAAAGTTTCCTCGCGGACTAGTTTGCCCATCCAAAAACAGTTGTGCATTTACCGGATATGAAACTTCTTTATCAGAAATAACATTTGATGAAAAATTTAATTGTGGAACAAAATCAATCCGCAGCCTTCCGCTTGTACTTGGGCTTTCACCGGGATTAACTTCATTCTCGGGTTTTTCCGGATCAACAATGTAATCAATCTCTGTACTCCTCGTAAATTCAATTGCAGCGTCCTTTTCAGTTCCTTCCGCAGGAACAAAATTGTTGAAGGAAACTAAAAGAGAAGCTGAAAGTAATACAGCAGGGAACAATTTTTTATTTAGCATTATCTGCTCCCCTTTCTCTTACCTTGTTCCTTACGTTTTATCCAAAAGAAGAAAAGAACAGCAGCTACAATTGCAATCCCGCTGAATGATAAGCCTGTTTTTACAAGCTCACCAGTTGAGGGATAAGTTCCTGTCGGTTTCCCAACAGTACTTGAACCGTCTGTTGCGGGCAGTGTTGAAGAAGAAGCCATTGATGAACTTGTTGTTGAAGAATTAGCTGGTTCAGTCGAAGAAGAAGTGACTGTTTCATCATAAAACGTAATCACACCATTCGTTTGAACGGAACCGCCATTGCCACTGGCCATTGCTTTCATTGAACCCCCTGAAAAGATACTCAACACCGCAATGAAGGAAGCGACAAGTAAAGCAAATGATTTTTTTCCCATGTTTATTCTTCCTCCATCCGTTTATGGTGTATTTTCCAAGTAATAAAGCATGGTTGCTTTATACTTTCCGAGTTTATTTACTGACCCTGCCGGCAATTCCAATTTAAAGCCTGTTCCTTCCGGTGTCCATGTTGAGCTGAGATCATATTCACCTTCATATGATTCAGTCACAATCTCTTCTAAATCTTCAGTAATGGTTAGTTCATTATTACCTGTTTGATAACGAATCGCATCAGGCAATACATAGGCTTCATCAGGATTTGCCTCATCAGGAAGCAAAGGTGATATTAATTTCACTGACAATGTCCAACTACGTTCACTATAGCGATAATCTGAAATAATCAGTTTATCCTTATTGTCAACATCATCAGACTCAGTATAGTTTTCATTATCAATCAGACTAGGATCATTTACTTTTACTTCATCTGTTACTTTAATAGACTGTGTACGGAAGTCCAGTGTTGGAACTGATTCCAATTTTAACAACCCAACAAAGATATATCGCACTGTTTTAGGTGTTCGTTCTACCAATACAGCAGATTCATCACTTGGACGATTTGAATCTGACAATGTGAACCTGCCTTTAGAAATGATTGTAGAAATCGCTGTAATCACACTGCTCTCCTGTGTCAGATTGATTGTTTTCCCTACTTCTCTGTCTGATAAAGTAACAGAAGATACATCAGGAACCGCTTTATAGGTGTCATTTCTGGACAAATAAACAAATTCTACAATGACGGTACTTTTAGCTTTTGCCAGAACATATTTCACTTCTGAACCGCCGCTGACAACTTCAACGCCTGTTTCATTTGATGGCCTTGTGATGATGTCATAACCATTTGTCTCCAAACTAGTGATTGCATCCAAGACTGTTTGTTCCAGCGTCAAGTCAACACTGTCACCAATTGATTTGGACAAATCTACTGCTGGTCGGATATCTGCATCCTGCTCATCTACAAAGCGAACTTTAAGAACAGCTTCTGCTATCACAAATGTATAACTCACAGCATTTTCGCCTCTTGCCACAGTGAGAGCTGTTTCATTTGATGGTCTTGAAATGACCGTATACCCTTCACTCTCTATGATAGCGACCATATTGCTGATTGATGATTCAGCTGTCAAATCAACAATATCTCCTACTTTTTTATTTAAAATAATCGGAGTCTTCAAATCACTGAAATCAGCAGCAAAGATGAAGCTTACTTTTACAGTTGCATCTGCTTTCTTCAGAACATATTCAACTGTTCTTCCGCCAACAGTAATTTCCACTGCATCTTCAGTACCTGGACGTTGGATAATATCATAACCAGCATCTGTTAATGCAGTTAATTGGTCTGTAACATCTGATTCTTGTGTCAAATCAATCTTGTCAGCTACTTTACCCGGAATAACCACAGGTGTCGCAACTTCTCCAGTTTCATCAACAAACTTTATAGTCAATGATGCTGCTGAACGAACAAATACATACGCAGCTTCTGAACCGCCAGAAAGCACTTCAACAGCCGTTTCATTTGGCGGACGAGATTGAACATCATAACCCAGAGCTTTTATTTCCTCAATCGCAGCTAAAACTTCTGCTTTTTGAGTCAAGTCAACAAATTGACCAATCATTTCTCCAGTAATTGAAATAGATGTACGTATTGTCTGATTCTGATCGTCCACAAAATGAACAGTTACATCAGCCTGTGTTTCACCAATTGCCACTTTTACAGGTACTTCTTTAGTTACACCCTGCGGAGTCGTCAAGATAACATAAACTGTTACTTCTTCTCCTGGTACAGTTGTATCCGGTAATCTTGAAATATCAACAGATACGCTGACAGGCTCATCCAAGATTGTATTTCCTGTATCGGTATGAACATTTTTTATTAAAGATGAAAGAATTTGGCTCTCTGTCAATGCATCAAATTCAGTTCCTTTTGGATAAAGAAGATCTTCTCTTGCATCAGCATATGGTATACCGTCATAACGGACTTGTGATTGGCTTTCTCTGTCACGGCCCAAATCAACTTGTTCTTCAGGCGTAAGAGAAATCAATGCAACCTCAGTTTTTGTTGAATAACTGTAAACTGTTTGTGTCTTGGTACCGCCCATTTCAAAGTTCGTCATGTATCCATTATTTTCACCAGAATACTGATAACCATAAAAATCCTTGTTTGCTTCAAAATCAAATGATAAATTAGGCTTGGCCACAACTTTGATATCAAATACTTCACCATCAAACTCATCACTTTTTGGATTTTTTGCAATAACTCTGACCTTGTTACCCGTTGCTTCAATAGTAAAAAGATCAGTTACATCAGCTCCGGTTGAATAGTTATAAACCTTTGTAGCATTTTGATCTACATCATAATAGTCTGGAACTTCAGACTGAACTTCAAACTTATCATTTCGGTTATCTATACCATTAGCTGCATCAAACATATTTGGGGAAGTTCCTTGGCGAATGGTATATTGTAAATCCATATATCCATTATTACCATTCGAAATACTATTTCGATCACCATAGACAATAGGTCGAGAAGGAGCAATTCTTACTAAAGAATTGGAATCATACGTAATACCCATCGCACCTGAAGTATCATTTTTAAATTGAACAGACATATTTATTTCGCTGCCTTTGACTAATTTTGTTAACTTAGTATTTGGCGTCAGCAAAGATGTTCCACCCGCATACAGTTCAATAAAATCTGGATTACTCTCGCCATTCTTAGTAGATTTTTTTATACCAATAAAGTTATTTGAAGTGGTATCATATTCCCGAATATAGATATCACTAAAATCAGTCAGATTGGAATGCTCAACAGATACTGCTTTTTGTTTATTAATATTAAGGAAATTCCAAGTACCTTTAAATTGATCAATCCGGGCATTAGTCTCACTATCGTAAAATTCATAATGATAATCAAAACTATCACCTTGAGAATATTTGTTATTCAAAATATTTTTATTACCGGATGAAGTTTGGTTTCCACTTCCTAAAAAAAGAAATAACTTTCCCCAATTAGGAGCTGAGCTTGAAGATACAGGCATTGTTGCATCTGAATTTGTTAGCTCAGCATCAGCTGGATCCACAGCAATAAAATTTACATATTCAGCTGTAATATCAATTTGATCCATTACCAGTTTTAAATCAATTGATCTGCCATTATATATACCAGCATTTTTTATTTTTACAGAAGGTTTTTCATTAATAGGTAATGTTGAACTAAATGGCTTAAAACGATAATACTTTGTATTAGTAGGAATAGCTGACTCACCAACCCTAACAACTGTTTGGCTAACCACATAGTCTGTATTCCCCTCAACTTCATAAGAAGTGTTATCTGAAAGTCTAAAAACCGTCCCATATTCTCCTGGTACTTCTACAATATTTCCATCAGGGTCCGTACTATTCCCTTTAAGAATATTTACCAGTGGAGTATTCGTTTGATCAAATGCTGAATATCCTTCTGGAAAAGTAATTGGAGCTGCATTTATTGTACTGTTTGCCCTGAAATATAAAATTCCTGACAAAACAAGTCCAACCATGGTAATTAGTCCAGCTCCTAACTTTAATGTCTTATTTTTCATAATTTCCCTCCTTTCTTCTATTAATTGTCAATCTAATTACTTATAAAGCTGTGTCTGAAAATTAAAAAGACAGTAAATTACTTCAAATAGATAACTTTGAGACACAGCTAATTTTATCTTGTTTACCTTCTAAAATAGTGAACCTTGTAAAGAAATTTTTCCATAGTTTTCCATTTTGAACTGTTGTGATAAGTCGCCAGTTACTGAAAGTGTTTTACTATTACAAATTTTTCCGAAGTTTATAGCAAATTCTCCACCACTAAATGTTGAAGATGGTGCATCCAAATATTCTCCACCAACTTGTGTCCAAGTATAAATGTCGTTTACTCCTGTCGCATTAATCGTTGTATCTGTCGAATAGAAAAGCTTTGCCCCAGCTTTCTTATTGGTAACTTCAAAATTTGCAGGTGCATTTAAGTTGATAACCGCACCTTTATATTCGCTGCGGAATGTACCTATTGTGCTGTTTCCTGTTGCTACAAATTCAGAATCAGGTTCCATATTCAATTGAGCTCCATAGTATTGGAAGTAAACAGCAGGATAATTTCCACCGCCACGTCCGTTAAAGTATGCTTTTGCTCCGCTTGCCAAGTTCAATGAAGGTGCTTTGTTTACATAGTTAGCACGTGGGATAAATCCAAATGCTGTCCCTGCAGCATCTACATCTAATGTAGCTCCTACACCAACATCAACCTTGTGAACTTTATCGTAGAATACTGGATAATAGTAATTCACATTACTTTGAGGGCCAATCTTCACATTTACAGTTGCTCCGTCACCAATTTTTACTTCTCCGTTTGCTTTACAATTTACTAATGAACCATTGAAATAGAATGCTGAGAATTGAGAATGATCTTTATTTGCCGCAATTCCTGTATAAGTGGACCCTGCTTCAAACTCCAAATCATGAACCCAAGCATTTTCAGCTCTAGTATTGATTACATTTGTTCCTGAGAATGTTAATTTCCCTTCACTTAAATGAACAAAACGAGCACCATCATAGTTAACATTTTGAGCTACAACATCCCATCCATAGCTTAAAGGACCATTTCCTGCTCCACCAGTGAAGAACCGTCCATTACCGCTATCTCCAATAATACGAGCATTTTTAATAGTTAAAGTATTTTTCCCTTTTGTATTTTGCTTTCCATAAATAGAGAAGTGTCCAGAATTAATTACTACCCCCTGCCCTTTTCTACCACGAATTTCTACGTCACGGTTTGGAATATGAGTAACATTTTTGTTGAATGCAATACTTTGTGTAACAATGATTACTTTAGTATTTACATCCTTTAACGCAGATTCAAATTGAGCAAATGTCGATACTTCAACTGTACCTGATGCAGCTGCTTCAACTGTTTGGGCTTCCAATGGCGTGCCTGGCGCTGCACCAAAAGTAACTGCACTGATTGCCGCAACTGTTGCCAATGTCAGAAGCCCGTGCTTTAAAATTCTTGCCTTTTTCAAAATAATTTCCTCCTATTATTTCCCTGTGTTTTTTGCCTGAAACTGAAAAGTATTCCTCCTTCCATTTTTGATCAATTAGCCAGTTTCGCGGCAAATTTCATCGTTCGTTATACACATCCCAATCCCCCCTTTTCCCTAAATAACCAGTTTATAGCCCATTGACCGCACATTTTTTATGTATTTAGGATCTTTTTCATCGGTTTCGATTTTTCTTCTCAGGTGGAAGATCATGTTGCTGACGCGATACTTGCAAAGCTTTCCGCTTTCTTTCCAAACATTCTCATAAAGCTCTTCATAAGTTACTGTTTCTTTCGCATGTTTATGTAAATACTGAATTGTCATAAACTCAAGCTTTGTCAAATCAATTTCTTTTCCATCCTTCAGGCGCACACTCAAGTTCTTAGGCAGCAGTTCAAAATTGGTTTCTGCTTCATTCTTTTTCCTACTGACTGAATCACTTTCATTGATTATTTGCGTTCCTTCTATAGTAGAAAATTCCATCATTTTATGTCGTTCAAGTGCATTTTTTACAATAAGACTAAACTCATCCAAATCGTTGGAACTGTCTACAACACCATCAGCACCTAACTGTAAATAAACAATTCTCATTGTTTTCGGAACTGCAGTATTAGGAGACAAGACCCAGACGAGCACGTCTGATTTTTCTCTAATCTTCATTAGCAAATTACACACCCAACTGACATCCGTAGCACTTGTTTCTTCCAAAACAATCCCTTCTAATGAAGAAAGATCAGAAAATTCTTCTTCATCGAGTTTCCGAAACTTATACAATTGGTTATCCAAAATACTATCGATGTACCCACTTTTTTGATTATTTGACACCAAATATCCAATCTGATGCATCTTATCTCCTCCTCAATCTCAAAAAAAGTATTTGAATTTATTCTTACAACCGTTTGGCTCTACAAATTGAACCTTTTACGTTATAATGAACAAAATAGTGGGTGCCTTGTTTCATATGGCTTATTTGACGGTTAGCAATATGAGAATTAAGTGGTCAAAAACGTGACGTTCTTTAATATGGATAAATCTTCTTTTTCTTTTATGATGCAGTTAAAAGAAAAGTTCTTTCCAAGCTTGCCTGTACAATAAAAAATAACAAGTTTGACCATTATTTGACGACTTAAAAGACTAAAAAAAAAGAGGGCCTGTGACATAAGTATGTCTAAGTCCCCTAAAACCGAATAAACGGTGTTCCAAAGCCCCTCCATGCTTCGAGGATCGGAACGAAGTGAGAACCGTAGACGCAGAAGCTGTCTCTTCGGAAATAAGTCGAACTATACTGAAAATATGAGTAGCTATTTTCGTATAGTCCGACTTATTGTCATAAATCACTACGATTGACTTGTCAGAGTAGATGATGCATGATACCTACCTGGTTCTTGAGACAGAACACTTCTGTCACAACCTCTCTTTCTAGTTTAATTATTTTCAGATTTATACAATTGCCTAATCTGCCATTTCCAACCGTCGATCCATTAATGTTATTGCCTGCATTCGATTCTCCCATAAGGAGTCTGCATAGATATCTAACGTCATTTTTGTAGATGAATGCCCTAATAGCTTACTGATCGTGACGATATCTACTCCACTTTCTACACATCGGGTCGCAAAAGTATGTCTCAACATATGAAAATGAATAGAAGTCATTCCTATTGCAGACAGCAGCCTTTTAAACCGATAGCTGATTACTCTCGGTTCAGCAAAACTGCTCTTACAGGAAACAACATACTCTGAATCACTTTCCTTTCGTTTTTCCATTAAATATCTTTTCAAATTATGTGCTATTGGAATAACCCGCTTGGAAGAAGCTGTTTTCGGCTCGTCAATAACAATCTGAGTCTTCTGCTCTCCATCAGCATTAATAATTCTGTAGATGGTTCGACTAACATATAGTCTATTTTCTTCAAAATCGATATCAGACCACCTTAAACCACTGATCTCTCCTATCCGCATGCCTGTGTAAAGCGAAAGAATAGCCGCAGAGCAGCGCTTTTCCTTCAATGCAGCTTCCTCAATTTTTGTCTGAATACTCTTTGACAAAGCCTTAACATCCTCACTTTCACTTTTCTTAAAGCTGATATTAAGACACGGATTAATCAACAGCTGGTTCTCAACAACTGCCTGCTTCAATGCGCTTTTCAACACCGTTAGTATTGCGCGAATAGAGGAGCTGGAGATGTTTGTGCCTTCCAAAAAATAGATAAATTCCTGTATATGGCGGGTTTGAATTTGGATAAGCTTTTTCTGTCCTAAAAAAGGTAAAATATATTTTTCAATTCTCAATCTATAATTTAGATAAGTGGATATTTTAATACGGCCTCTCATTGGACCATTCAACCAATACCACAGCCATTGTTCCAGTGTTCCTTCGTAAATCTTTAAACTACCGTAACTTGCAACATATTGAACCTTCATCTCAGCCAATCTTTGCTTAACAACAGTATATTTCCTGCCGTAAACATAACCATAGACTATTTTCCCTCGTTCATCTCGTGCTTTGATGTAACGACCTTCCCACCGTCCATCTTTTCTCTTATAAATATTTTCTCCTCTTCTGCTCATAAAATAACATCCCTTTCGACAAAAAAATGACGGCTTATTTGACGGCTTAAAAATATGTATAAAATTTCAGTGTTATTTTCTAAATATCGATTTTAAAAAATATTTTTTCACATGACATCTCCAAACATATCATTTCTTACCAAAAACATTTGAAATTATTCTCAAAAATATATTTTTAGTGTAGACTAATCCTTGCTCTTAAGTTAAAATGAATGAATAATTGAATAGAAAAGTGGGTGCCGAATTATTATTTTTTACATTTTTTCTTTTAACTGCATCATATAAGAAAAAATAACATATAATTTGATAACAAACCCTTTAAAACAATGATATAACACTCGTTCCTCTATGTCTATGTCTCATTTCATACTTTTAATAAAAAAATTTAAAATCACTAAATTTTTGTAACCAGAAACACTCTTTAACAAAAGTTTTTTTTACTCGTTCTATTTCTATTTAATAAAAATACTGAATAATAAACTAAAATAATTCGTTTGTTTTACAAAATAGCTTTCTCTCAGGAAATAAACTCTCATTTTTTTAATGGATAAACAAAAAAATGATGGCTTCATCCGAATATTTCACTTCTTCATAGTTTTTTTATTTCAGTAAAAATAATACATGCCTATCATAATTTCTCATAAAAGAAACCAGGACTATTGAACCGTCTATCCGAGAGTTAGACCAAAATCTAGCTCTCGGATAGTACTACGAATTCAAATCCTGGTTTCTTTTTTGTACCTATCCTTAGTTTTAGTTTTTCTCCTGAATAAGCCGAATCAGCTCTTGACTAAATTCAGAGCATTTCAACTGGGTGGCATTTCTTATTTGATCAGCAAAATCTTTTGTTACAGTCTTTGCAATGATCGCTTTTTCGATACTTGCGATAATCTCTTCACTGACTTCATTCCAGCCTATATACTCAAAAAGGAGAGCGCCTGACAGTAGTAGAGAAGAGGGATTTAATTGATCCAGCCCAGCGTATTCAGGTGCTGTTCCATGAGTTGCCTCAAAGATAGCATGTCCTGTTTGAAGGTTCATATTTGCTCCTGGCGCAATACCTATTCCTCCAACCTGAGCCGCCAACGCATCAGAAACATAATCCCCATTAAGGTTGAGGGTTGCTATTACATCATATTCTTTAGGGTGCAATAGAATTTCCTGTAGAAAAATATCAGCAATACGATCTTTTATAATAATTTTCCCTTGTTTTTGTGCTGTTTCCAAAGCTTCGTCTGCTTGTTCTTTCCCATGTACTTCTTTAATTTGCAGATAGTTCTTCCAAGTAAACGTTTGCTCAGAAAATTCTTCTTCAGCCAATTCATAGCCCCACTGCTTAAATCCGCCTTCTGTAAACTTCATAATATTCCCTTTATGAACCAACGTGACCGATTTTCTTTTTTGTTTAATTGCCTGCTCAATTGCTCCACGCACCAAACGGACGGTCCCTTCCTTCGAAACAGGCTTAATCCCAATAGCCGATGTATTTGGGAAACGAATCTTGTTACTGCCAAGTTCATTTTTCAGGAAAGCAATTAGTTTTTCAGCTTCCGGGCTGCCTGAAGGAAACTCAATTCCAGTATAGATATCTTCCGTATTTTCCCGAAAAATCATCATATCTGTATGTTCAGGATGCTTCAGTGGAGAAGGAACTCCTTCAAAGTAGCGGATCGGGCGATAACAAATGTAAAGATCCAGTTCCTGACGCAAAGTCACATTTAAAGAGCGAAATCCTCCGCCAACAGGAGTCGTCAATGGCCCCTTTATTGCTGCAAGATGAGTACGAAGTGTTTCAAGTGTCTCTTCCGGCAGCCAGCTTCCTGTTGTATTAAATGCTTTTTCTCCTGCCAGCAGCTCCTGCCATTGTACTTTTCTTTTTCCATGATATACTTTCTGAACAGCGGCATCAAAAACTGCACGACTGGCTGCCCAAATTTCAGGTCCAATCCCATCACCTTCAATAAAAGGAATAATGGGGTGATCAGATACTATTAAATTTCCCTGTTTCATTCCAATTTTTTGTCCCTCACTCAAGCTTCCATTCCTCCTTGTCTCATTATTCCCGAATTCACCGGATAATGTCTGTGTGTTTCTCCAACATAAAGAGATCTTGGCCGTATCAGACAGTCTTCAATCTTTTGCTCTGAGACATGCCCCAACCAGCCGGAAACTCTGCTCATTGCAAATAATAGTGTAAACAAATCACTATCGATATTCAGGCAATGATATACAGTTGCAGAATAAAAATCCACATTTGGTATTAATCCTTTTTTATATTTTAAATACTGTTCAATCTGGCAGGATAGAAAATACCATTGCTGACGACCTGTCGCTGTAGTCAGTTCCTGTGCCAGTCTTTTCAAATGCTTCTTCCTTGGATCCTCCACCTTGTATACACGATGTCCAAAGCCCATAACTTTTTCTTTCCGATCCAACTTTTGATCCAGATGATCTTCAACAGATAAGTTTCCTGCCGCAATTTCTGTCAGCATATCAAATACTTTTTCATTTGCTCCGCCATGCAGCGGACCTTTCAATGAACCAATTGCAGCAGTAATACAGGAGTAAACATCTGAAAGTGTCGAAGAGCAGACTCTTGCAGTAAACGTACTGGCATTAAAATCATGATCTGCATGAAGCACCAATGCCTCATTCATCCCTTTTATCTGCATTTCCTCAGGTTCCTCACCTGTGAGCATATATAGAAAATTCGCCGCAAGCTCTGTTCCATCCTGTTTAGGTGATATTGGATCCAGACCTCTCCTCAGTCTTGAGTAAGCTGCTACAATTGTCGGTATCTTGGCTTGAATAGATACGCTCTGACGATAAACAGCCTCCTGACTTGTCTCCTCTGCATCCGGATCAAAAACACCTAACAGAGAAATTGTTGATCGGAGTACACTCATCGGATGAAGGTTTTCATGTGTTTGAATCTTTAAACAAGTAATAATCGTATCAGAAATAGGCATCTGAGCATATAAATCTTCCTTGAATTTCTCCAGTTCTTCCATAGTTGGAGCCTGTAAATACCAGAGTAAGTAAATGACTTCTTCAAAAAGAATTTCCTTTGCAACTAATTCATCAATGTTATAGCCTGCAAACAGTAATTGATTATCAACAATAGCACTGATTTTTGTTTCAGAAACGACGACACCGTCCAAACCTCTATGAACCTGCATGTGAGTTCCTCCTTATCTTCTATTATACAGTGACTTCTTTCGCCAGCTTTTTACGGATGACCATCGGCAAAATCCCACCATTCTGATAGTAGCTGACATCCACTGCAGAATCAAAACGAACAATCGCAGTGAACTGAATCTTTTCTTCAGCCTCTCCATAAGCAGTAATACTAGCCTCAGTTCCAGTAACAATCCGATTGGGAAGCTGAATATCAAAACGTTCCTTGCCAGTCAGTCCCAAAGTCTCAGCATCTTCACCGAGTTTAAACTGTAATGGCAGTATCCCCATCATAACCAGATTCGACCGATGAATCCGTTCATAGCTTTTGGCAATGACCACACGGACACCCAGCAGCTGAACCCCTTTTGCAGCCCAGTCTCTAGACGAGCCCATTCCATAGTCCTCTCCTGCAAGAATAATTGTTCCTGTTCCATCCTTCTTGTAATTCATTGCAGCATCATAAATGGGTAATACTTCATCTGTTGGAAAATATCGGGTAAAGCCGCCCTCAATTTCCGGAATTAATTGGTTGTGTATACGAATATTGGCCAAAGTTCCACGCATCATAACTTCATGATGCCCCCGACGAGAGCCATAAGAATTAAAATCCCTGAGTTCCACTCCCTGCTCGGACAGATATTGCCCGGCAGGACTGTTTTTTTGTATATTTCCAGCTGGAGAAATATGATCAGTCGTGACAGAATCGCCAAACTTAGCCAAAACGGCCAGATTATTCAATGAAGGAACACTTTCCTTTTCAATTTCCATTCCTTCAAAGTATGGAGGATTCGCAATATACGTAGAGTCCTCTTCCCATGTATATAATGGAGTGTCGACAGACTCAATGTTATTCCATTCTTCATTATTATTAAAAACTTGCTGATAATGAAGCTGGTATAAGTCCGGAGTTACCCATGAATCAATGCATTGTTGAATTTCTTCATCAGTCGGCCAAATATCATTTAAGTAAACAGGTTTGCCTGTAGTATCTACCCCCAACGGTTCATTCATCATGTCGATATCCACGGTTCCCGCCAGTGCATAAAGTACTACTAACGGGGGTGAAGCCAGATAATTAGCCTTTACCAAAGGGTGTATACGCCCCTCAAAATTTCGATTTCCACTTAATACACCAGCAAGCAGCAGTTCCTCCTCAGCCATCATATCTTCTATTTCTTCTCTCAGATTTCCTGAATTTCCGATACAAGTTGTACAGCCGTAACCGACAACATAAAAGCCTAATTTTTCCAAATAAGGAAGAAGTCCTGAATTTTCCAGATACGCAGTTACCACCTTGGAACCAGGAGCCAGAGAAGCCTTGACATAAGCTGGAACAGTCAAGCCTCGTTCTACAGCCTTCTTAGCCAATAATCCGGCACTTAACATAACATGAGGATTGGATGTGTTTGTACAAGAGGTAATCGCTGCGATAGCTACTGCACCATTTTCCAGCTCGTACTCTTTGCCATCCAGTACTACGGGAACCGATCTTTTTTCAGAACTATTTGATGTATCCATATCTTCTTTTGCTTTATATTCATTGCTAAAAGCTTCTTTCATCTCTGCCAACGGTATTAAATCCTGCGGTCTTCTGGGTCCTGCCAGATTTGCTTGTATCTCATTTAATGAAATGCTGACCACTTGAGTATAGGAAATTTGATCCTCTGCTGAATAATAGAGGTTATTTCTCTTTAAATATTCCTCTGTGATGGCAATTCCTTTTGTGTCTCTCCCAGTAAGCTTCAAATAGCGAATTGTCTCATCATCTACAGGGAAAAAGCCGCAGGTTGCACCATATTCCGGTGCCATATTTGCAACTGTCGCACGATCTGCCAAAGACAATGATTCCAAACCCGAACCAAAAAATTCAACAAATTTCCCAACCACTTTGGTTTCCCTAAGCACTTGCGTAACCTTTAATGCCAAATCTGTTGCAGTAGCTCCTTCCGGCAAATGTCCGGTCAGCTGAACCCCTACAACTTCCGGTATCGGGAAATAAGAGGGTTCGCCAAGCATACAGGCTTCCGCTTCAATCCCTCCAACACCCCAGCCCAGTACACCCAAGCCGTTAACCATAGTAGTATGAGAGTCCGTTCCAACCAGTGTATCTGGATAAATCAGCGTATTTTTCTCATCTATTTCCTTTTGAGCAACCACATCTGCTAAATATTCGATATTCACCTGATGGACAATCCCTGTTGCAGGCGGCA
Organism: Enterococcus sp. CWB-B31; assembly: GCF_020567645.1. Lineage (NCBI taxonomy): Bacteria > Bacillati > Bacillota > Bacilli > Lactobacillales > Enterococcaceae > Enterococcus > Enterococcus sp. CWB-B31. The sequence continues at coordinate 4,093 of NZ_JAJDJW010000024.1, read as the reverse complement.
CTACACGATAATTATCAAATGCTTTCTGTGCCCAATTCAGGAAACGATAACGTTCTTCATTTCGCTGAAATTCCATTTTCATATTCCGCTCCAACGCAAATTTCGTTCCGGCAACATCTACCTGAACAGAATGATCAATAACTAAATCAACAGGTATTTCCGGATTGATATGTTGAGGATCTCCGCCAAATTTGGCATAGGTTTCCCGCAAAACTGCCAAATCAACAATTGCCGGCACTCCCGTAAAATCCTGCAAAATAACTCGAGCCGGTTTAAAAGGAACTTCTCCCGTATTTTTACCTGATGCATTCCACGATGCCAGATTTTTAATATGTGCTTCTGTCACTTCACGACCATTTTCCTGACGGATAAGATTTTCCAGCAGTACTCTAATACTATATGGCAGTGAAGTAATCGTCACATCCATAATCTTATTCAAAGAATCCAGTGCAAAATAATGATACGTGTGACCATTTTTTTCAAATGTCTTTCTTGCTTGATTACTCATTGACCACCCACCTCTTTCTATCCCTTCATTTTTTCATCATTTTCTAATGTTAGTAATTATAACCACTTCTTTTTAAAATGTAAACACTTTTACGCAAGATCTGATGGCACTATATAACACCGACTTTACAGGAAGATGTCAGACTTTTTTATAAATATTTCAGTTATTTATTTTTCTTCATTTTATGAAATTTCTATTAGAATGACTATCTATTTAGAATCCTGTTTGTTTTTTTACTACGATGAGAATATGACATGCTTATATAATGGCTATGCAAAAGATGAAATAATGAAGGTTTTTGTATCATTTAGATGTTTTTTACTCATTTTTGATTAAAACAGTAAAAAAGAAGGGAAAATGATTCTCAAAAAAATCATTTTCCCCTCTTCAATATAAGAAACTACAGTTGTTTTTGCTGCTGTCACAAAGCTTTTCTCTCAAACGGATCAGCTTCAAATAAACTAAACCAACTATCTTAATACTGCTGCTGCCAAAGCTCTTTGCACCTCAAGTACATTCTTATCTTTCCCAAATTGCAGTACTTCAACCGGTTCCATCCCGCTTGAAATCCAAATATTTAATTCTGAATCTAAATCAAAATGTCCAGAAGTTTCCACTGAGAAACGTGAAATGGATCGATAGGGAATCGATTTATATTCCGATTTTTTACCTGTCATGCCCTGTTTATCCACTAAGATCAGCCGTTTATCTGTAAAAACGACCAAATCCCGAATCAGTTTGAATGCAAGTTCCACCTGTTCTCCAGGTACCAAAAATTTTTTTAGCTTTTCCTCAACCTTCTCATTGGAATGGGTTGAGGCATTACCGATTAATCCACTGAATAAGCCCATTAATATTCCTCCTTATTGCTATTGTCTGAATTATATCAAATTCTCCAGCATCCGACAAAACTACTTTTATCACAATCAGATAACATATCTATTTGTTAAATGTTCGTTACTAATATTCTAGTTTTTCAAAAAGGCTCTCCATAACAACTAAAAGTTATTTTTGTTATCATTAAAATCAGTTTTCTACTATACTAATAGGTGTAATCTACCCAAAGGAGTTTAATTTATTATGATGATGTATTTTAATGTTTCTTTAGCTGTTCTTTTCTTTTTGGGGGTTCTGCTAATTCCTGTCTGGTGCAACTATCGAAAAAAAAGAAACTGGTTGTTGTATGAATTTATCTGGTCACTCTGCTGTTTTGTCATCTACTTGCTCTCACTGGAAATCAGTAATCGAACTTATTTTATTATTCTCCCTTTTACCTTTTTCTGGTTCTTCTTTATACCTTATAAAAAGGAGAAGAGACGACTGACAAACGGTCTACTATTCAACTTGTTTCTAATCAGTATCGGAATCTATTTAACCCTGCTGGTGTTCAGCACAGAAAGTCCTCTGCTGATTGTTCTTTTAGGCGCTGCTTTAGTTCCGATCCTCCTGCTGCTTATGATTGGACTCTATACACTGATTATTTTTCTGTATTGGAATGCCATAGTTGTCCGGAAACGCGAAGGGCATTCACTGAGTAATTTGCTGACCTTTCTGTTGGCAATTGGACTAACTGCTTTCCTTATACTCAACTATGTTTCAGGTCGTTTTCTTCCAAACTGGGCAGCTACCCTATTTTCTATTTTACCGGTAATTTTGGTCTATTTCGCTATTGTATTCTATAATTTTCTAACGCTCTCCATTCTTTATCAGTTTAACCGGCCAAAATACAATCAACAGTACATTATTATCCTTGGAGCCGGTCTGATTGAAGGAAAAAGAGTTTCCCCATTACTCGGCAGCAGAATCGAAAAAGCCATTCAATTTTACCAAAAACAAAAAAAGCAGACGGAGGTACCGCCGAAATTACTAATGTCAGGCGGCAAAGGCGATGATGAACAGCTTGCAGAAAGTGTGGCCATGAAGAATTATGCTGTTAATCTGGGCATTCCTGAAAGTGACATTTTAATAGAAGCAAACTCAACAAACACACTTGAAAATATGCTTTTTTCAAAAGAAATCATGGAAAAAGATTTCCAAGGAACAGATTATCATGCAATTTTCTCAACAAATAATTTTCATTTGTTTCGCGCTGGTTTATTTGCCAGAAAGGCTAATATCAAAGCAGACGGAATCGGCTCCAAAACAGCTTTTTATTACCTTCCCAATGCATTTTTAAGAGAATTCATTGCTGTCGTGATGATGAGAAAAAGAAGACATTTGATTATCTGTACCACGATTGCTGTATTCGAAATCTTACTGGCACTGCTGCAATTTATAACTACTACCTTATTTTAGATAAAGCAAAAGGTCAGGAAACTCTTAACTAGAGTTTTTCCTGACCTTTTACATACAGCTATAAATCTGGAGAAATGCCTGAAGTAACAAGGCATTTCTTTTTGTGGTTCGGCAGTTGTATCCGGTGGAGACAATTGGGCAGAGATGAGCATTTACGGACCAAATAACCTGAACCCCCACATTCACTTGTTCCAGCTTTTAATACACTGCCGCTAAAAGCATCCTGTATATTCTCTGCTTTTAAAAAGTTAAAATTGATTTTCTACAAAAAAATCAATTGAACCACCAATAGTTGGTTGATATATTTGTACATTATTGAATCGCACATCGTTTATTGCAGTACAAATTCCTTCACTAATTTATTTGTATTGTTAAACAATGTTGTCGCCTCAACAGAGACCGGGGAGACTGTATCCGCCAACTTATAAGGTACCTTTAACAATAAGGTTGCACCTGGCTGAATTTCCGTTAGAGAATCTACATAGCCTTCTTCAAGCATAATCGCTCTATCTAAGCCAATACCATTTTGAAAAGCTTTTGCAGAGATTGATGTCAGGAAAATTGCATTCTTGTCATCATTGTTCGTGAACTCATAAGTAATTACGGCTACGTCGTCACCATTATAATCCTTTGCAAAAACGAAATCATTAATTGATACATGATAGTTTCCCAAGTCCCCCATATCTGTTGCAGCCGCTTCTTCAACAGCTTCCTCTTGAACGGTACTTTGTGTAACCTCTGCATCCTTTTCATCTTTACTCTCTGAATCAGAATCCATACTGGCAAAAATTCCACCAATAATTATTATTCCCAAAGCAATTCCAATAAATTTCTTCATTTATATCTTCTCCCTTGTCATTTAGTCCGTATGTTCAGGAATATCTTACTGAAATCTAAAGGAAAAATCTTATGCATTTTGCATAAACAAGACATTTTACTGAAATAAGAAAAAATGCAGATCAGCAATATAATACTTGAAATTCCCCTGAATTCTTCTATTAGTATTTTTATGTTGTAATAACAGTAAATATCAAAGCAATGATAACCCATGCAAATACAATCAGGATGTACCCAAATATTCTTTTAAAAACTGACCTAGAAGAAAGCAACGGGATACAGCTTTGATAATTCAAGAAATTTACAGCAAATAATATTGGCAGCAGCAAACGCCGATAGTAAAATTAAGCTAGACAACTAAATAAGTCATTTGTGCTACACTCAAAATAGTTCCGTCCAAAGAATTATAAGGAGTGAAGACAAATGACCTATACTCATCTTACTACAGACGAA
>NZ_JAJDJW010000023.1:0-44492 GCF_020567645.1 Enterococcus sp. CWB-B31 | reverse complement strand
TTCCTTTCTAGTTGGTTTTGTGGTGATTCTATTCTAGCGGAAATGTTGTGTGTCTTCCTTGTTTTTTAATGAGAAAATAGGACCGATAGATTTTTTTCTATCAGTCCAATAAATTATAGAGCCTAAAATATAGTTGTTCAGACCATATTTAATAACGATTAGAAGGGCAAAAAATGGCTAATAAAACAAACAGTTTAGCCTATACAAAACAGATGTATAAGTACCATATTGTATTTAGAGGATACTTTTGGTGTAGTTTTTTTCTATTGGTTGTTTAAAAGTAATTAAACATAACTGTTACTTTTCATACATTTTCTGCATCGGACAAGTTGTCATAGACAAAAAGAAGTCTTGATGAAAAGCTATGTTGGCAGTATTCTTCTATAGAATTTTTAGAAAGTAAGTACAAAAGACGTTTGTATCGCATGCTTTTAGAAAATACCCCTATGTATTCATTTTTTGCTTTTACTCTTCAACAGGTAGTTCTTTAGACATTTTTACACACAGGATATTATCTTCCAAAAACGTGCCTGATTGTTTGGTATAGCCAAGTTTTTCATAAAATGGCACAACGCTTATTTCGGCCGATAAAGTAGAGGTCGTGCAGCCGTCTTTGACTGCTTTTTCTTCAAGAGCATTCATTAGTTTTGTTCCAATGCCTTTTCTTCTGTTATTTTCTTCCACACACAAGCGATCGGGCTGAATAATTTCATCTTCTGCTTTTTCATAACGAACAGTTCCGACTGCTTCTTTTCCATCGTATAATACGAAGTACTTGCGATCAGGTGTATCCAGGCTGTCAAATTCTTCCTGTACAGAGATGTGCTGTTCTTTTACGAATACCTCATAGCGGAGTGCAAAAGCTGCTGCCTGATTCCAACGTTCATTTCCAAAATGTAGTTTCATAGTTTTCCTCCATGTTTTATGATAAATAAAATGTGATTCAGTGGTATACTTATCATAACAGAAATATTAAAAAATTACGAGGAGGTTCTCAGCAGTGTTCATGGAACAATTAGACTGGGTGAACTGGAAACAGCTGTCTGACAGTGTGAAGAAAACAGTCTTTCAACAGCTTCTTCTTTATTACGTTGATCCAAATATAGAAATTACAGATATTCGTTTGAAAAATTTTGAGCTTTATGGAATAAAATGCCGAACCTTCGAATTGGAACTGGATGGCGAAACATTTGTTTTTATACCGGGAAATCGGGAGGCTATCCTGGGCTGGGATCTTGGAGTGGAAGGACTTCGCAGTCACGAACTGGTAAATGTTGATTCTGCTGAAATTGAGAATCAAACATATAAAGCAATGTTGAGCCGGCAAGAAATTGATGAAGCGGCTGATTGGTTAAATGTGGAAGATTCCTATGATTTTTCGACTCTGGAAGGAATCAGTTTGTATATTAATGATCATACAAGTGAACTCAGAAAAAGAAAAATTGCACCGATGCTCGTTCAGAAATATGCGTTGCCTGCCGGCACATCAATTCTTGGTATTCTTGATACAGTAACTGGAACGTTCAGAGGAGAAGTTGGTATCTTTTTACAGTTTGAAGAAGAAATTAAGACCATGCTATTTCCGCCTTTATCTGCTCAGGAAAGCATATTCTGGGAATTTCCAAAAACGCTGCATAAAAAGAACTGCTATTATCTAGAGTTTGTGCCGACAACAGATTCTTATCTTGTTTATTCTTCTCAGGATTGTACGCATGCTGGGTTAAAGAAACGAATCGCTCAAAAAGGCTTTGAGATGCTATCAGAAGATCATTGGGAGTTCGCGGCGGGTGCGGGAACAAGACGCTTGTTTCGGTGGGGAAATGAATTGAAAATCTATCCTAATTCATCTGGACAGCATATTCTGGAGAAAATTAACGGGCCCAATATGTTTGGATTGATTGTTGACAGTCATATGAACAGATATGAGCTGACTCGAGAGAGCAGCTCTGTAAAATTGGAGCGGCAGCGGCCAAAGCAATCATTGATTGAAAATATGCTGCCATTATCCACGTATTATCAGTCTGAACATATCATTTCTGCGGAACAGATTTTAAGCCCGGATATGTATTTGTACAGGAAAGCTATACTGGTTGATTATCAATAGAACAATTTTAAGGCGAGCTTGAACAATTTCCTGTCTTACTCAAGACTGGTAGTTGACTTTTAAGATGATTTTCCTTATACTTTGAGAAGAAATCTAAAGAATATCTTTTTAGTTCTCTATGTTTACAGAAAGTTCTTTACAGCTGAGAAAAGAACAACATATGATTAAATCGGCTCTCTTTAGTTACACCGGTAGAAATATCGGCGCCACTCTGCGTTACAGAGCTTAAGAGGTAATGATCAGCATCATTGCAATCAAGGTGGTACCGCGAAGATTTCGTCCTTGACTGCAATGGTGTTTTTGTGTGCTCAGACAAGGGGGAGTACCTCCAGCATATAAAATGCAGACTATCATTAGCAGCTCTCAGACTGTTTCAGCAAAGATCCAGTTGTTTGTCGCTTTATATAGTATCTGTAAGATTAAGTTTTCCAGAGCTCTTTGTTAGACAAGAAAAACTTTATTAAGAAAGCAGGAATAGAAAGATGAAAAAGTTATCAAGCAGTCAAGTCCGCCAGATGTATTTGGACTTTTTTAAATCAAAAGGTCATTCTATTGAACCAAGTGCTTCACTTGTGCCGGTTAATGACCCCACACTACTTTGGATTAATTCAGGGGTAGCAACCTTAAAAAAATATTTTGACGGATCGGTTGTTCCCGAAAATCCGAGAATTACCAATGCACAAAAATCAATCCGTACTAATGATATTGAAAATGTTGGAAAAACAGCCCGCCACCATACTATGTTTGAAATGATGGGCAATTTCTCCATTGGTGACTATTTTAAAAAAGAAGCGATTCTTTGGGCGTGGGAGTTTTTGACTTCTCCTGATTGGATTGGTTTTGATCCGGATAAGCTGTATGTCACTGTCTATCCAAAAGATACAGAAGCAAAAAGAATTTGGGCAGAGGAAGTAGGATTGTCAGCAGACCATATTGTGGATGTGGAGGATAACTTCTGGGATATCGGTGCAGGTCCATGCGGTCCGGATTCAGAGATCTTTTATGACCGCGGCGAAGCATTTTTGGATGTTGCCGAAGATGATCCTGAGAACTATCCGGGAGGAGAAAATGAGCGTTATCTGGAAATTTGGAATTTAGTCTTTTCTGAGTTTAATCATCAGGCAGACGGGTCTTACGATCCGCTTCCTCATAAAAATATTGATACGGGGATGGGACTGGAACGAATGGTCTCCATTATTCAGGATGCTCCGACAAACTTTGAAACTGATTTATTTATGCCGATTATTCGTGCAGTTGAAAAATTAAGCAGCTTAGCAAAATATGGAGAAAATCCTCAGACTGATATTTCGTTTAAAGTCATCGCCGATCATATTCGTGCTTTGTCATTTGCTATCGGAGATGGTGCCCTTCCATCAAATGAGGGAAGGGGCTATGTTTTAAGACGCTTGCTTCGTCGAGCAGTGATGCATGGGAAGAAATTAGGGATTAATGAAGCGTTCCTTTACAAATTGGTACCGGTTGTCGGTGAAATTATGGTCAGCTACTATCCGGAAGTTCTTCAACAGAAAGACTTTATTGAAAAAGTAGTACGGACTGAAGAAGAACGATTCCATGAAACGATTAATGAAGGACTGGAAATTCTTAATGAGCTGATTGCATCTGTTAAGGATTCTAAAGAAGACACATTGAGCGGTAAAGACATTTTCAAACTGTATGATACCTATGGCTTCCCAGTTGAACTGACAGAGGAAGTGGCAGAAGATGAAGGACTGAAAGTTGATCACTCTGGTTTTGAGAAAGAAATGGACATGCAGCGGGAGCGCGCACGCGCAGCAAGAAATACAGAAGCGTCCATGGGTGTGCAGTCAGCTGTGTTGACTGATATTAAAGTGAAAAGCACTTTTGTCGGTTATACTGAACTTGAAGCAAACTCAGAATTGCTGATTATTTTGGACGGTGAAAATATTGTTGATGAAATGAGTGAAGGGACAGCACAGTTGATTTTTGCTGAAACACCATTTTATGCTGAGATGGGTGGACAGGTTGCTGATCAGGGTACGATTAATAATCAAAGCGGCGAAGTGGTTGCTCACGTAACGAAGGTTCTCAAAGCACCAAACGGACAATTTCTGCATACAGTTGAGATTACAGGGAAACTGAGTGAAGGTGTCGTGTATCAATTGAAGGTTGATACAAATAAACGCAACCGCATTTTAAAAAATCATACAGCAACACACTTGCTGCATCGTGCATTGAAGGATATTTTAGGCGATCATGCAAATCAGGCAGGCTCGTTGGTTGCGCCGGGACATTTACGCTTTGACTTTACACATTTTGGACAAGTGACTCCAGAAGAACTGATTCAAATGGAAGCCATTGTTAATGAAAAAATCTGGGAAGCAATTCCGGTTACAACAATTGAAACAGATATTGATACAGCGAAAAACATGGGTGCAATGGCATTGTTTGGTGAAAAATATGGAAAAGAAGTTCGTGTGATTAATATCGGCGGTTACTCCATTGAGCTTTGCGGCGGAACGCATGTAAGCAATACAGAGGATATCGGTATCTTTAAAATTGTTTCTGAGTCAGGTATCGGTGCTGGAGTGAGAAGAATTGAGGCTGTTACGAGTAAGGAAGCCTACGAGTTAATGCATGGAGAAGAACAGCAGTTGAAAACAATTGCCGGAATTGTAAAATCACCACAATTGAAGGATGTTGTCTCCAAGACAGAACAACTGCAGCAGCAGCTGCGTGAGCTTCAAAAAGAAAATGAACAGTTGGCAGGCAAGCTGGCAAATCAACAGGCAGGCGATGTGTTCAAAGAAGTGAAAGAAGCGAATGGCTATACGTATATCGCAGCAAAAGTGACTGTTAAGGATATGAATCAGCTGCGTCAGCTTGCTGACCAATGGAAGCAGAAGGAACTTTCAGATGTATTAGTTTTAGCCACTGCTCAAGGTGACAAGGTGAGTTTATTGTCGGCAATGTCTAAAACAGCAAATGATAAGGGATTGAAAGCAGGAGAGCTGATCAAAGCAATTGCTCCGAAAGTCGGAGGAGGCGGAGGCGGTCGTCCTGATATGGCTCAAGCGGGCGGTAAGAATCCTGCCGGGATTGAAGAAGCCTTGGCTGAAGTGAAAAGCTGGTTGGAAAAATAGGAATTAGAAAAAGAGTTGATTAAAACTGAACGACGAAGAGCGTTCGGACCTTTGTCAAACATTTGTGAGCTCATACTATTCGTTCAATCTGAATAATGAAAGCTATTGATAAGCTTTCGTATAAAACAGGTCTGACAAATAGAATTTCGGGAGTGGTCATTGAACAGCAGTTTGCTTTTCAATGACTGCTTTTTTTAACCCAGCTTCGAGATGGAAATGGCTTTACTCAAAAAGGAGAGGACAAAGGTGTAACGGTTTCACTCTGGAAAACATAGAAAAATAGAGCTGACTGTTCGCCTTTCTCTGCTGCGTATCTTGTTATTTTCCCTGAATGGAACAGGAGTGAAAATCAAGCAACGGAATAAACCAAATAAGTTATTTTCCTGCTGCTGAAATTTTTTAGAATAATTCTCTTATGTTATAATGTTTAATGGAGGAATTGAGAGATGAATGAAAATCAATTATCAAAACGTTTGAACCAAGTAGGAGCCTTTGTTCCTACTGGAAGTCGCTTGGCTGATATCGGTTCAGATCATGCCTATCTGCCTGTTTCACTGATGCTTCAGGGGAAAATAAAATTTGCTGTAGCAGGTGAAGTGGTCAGAGGACCGTATGCATCAGCTGTAAAGCAAGTTCGGAAAAGCGGGCTTGAGAACAAAATAGTGGTCCGTCTTGCTGATGGCTTGGACGCGGTTGAGGAGCAGGATAAAATTGATGCTGTTTCAATTTGTGGAATGGGCGGAGTACTCATCAGAGATATTCTGGAGCGGGGATGGAACGCAAAACGGATAAATGGCAGTGAATTGCTGATTCTTCAACCTAACATTGGAGAAAGAGAACTGCGCGTCTGGCTGCAGCAGCGCGGATATACCATTTTGGAAGAGGCTATCCTTGAAGAAAATCAAAAAATTTATGAGATTATCTGTGCAAAACGAGAAGTGAGAACTGTTCAATATACAGAAGCAGAATTGTTGTTTGGCCCTGTTCTTATCACTAAAAAAGGAGATGCTTTCCGGAAGAAATGGCAGCGGGAATTGAAACAGCGGCAGAATGTGGTTGAACAGCTAAAAAGGTCAGCCGCAGATCAATCGGAAAAAATAAAAAAAATAGAATCAGAAATCAGAAAAATCGAGGAGGTTCTTTAGAATGAGTTTGTCCGGGAAACAATTTTTCGAAAAATTTGAAGCTTACTGTCCTCAATGGCTGGCCGAAGAAGGAGACCCCGTAGGATTGCATATCGGCACAACTAACAAGGAACTGAATACAGTGATGGTCACACTGGATGTGCGTCCTGAAGTCGTGGTAGAAGCAATTGAAAAAAAAGTGGATTTAATTATTGCCAAACATCCGCCAATTTTTCGACCGGCTAAAAGATTAGACTTGGATCAGCCGCAAACGAAGATGTATGCAGATCTTTTAAAGCATGATATTGCAGTATTTGCAGCCCATACGAATCTAGATATTGTTGAAAATGGATTGAACGACTGGTTTTGCGAATTGCTTGGAATTGAGAACACTGTCTACCTGGCAAAAACACATACCGTTCCCTATAAAAAGCTGGCAGTCTTTGTTCCGGTGGAGCAGGCAGCAGAAATGAGAGCGGCATTGGGGGAAGCGGGAGCAGGTACTCAGGGGGATTATCGTAATACCAGTTATTCAATTATTGGAACAGGACGCTTTACGCCAGTTGAAGGAGCAAGTCCGTCAATTGGTCGGCTGAATCAGGAAGAAAGCGTTCAGGAAGCCAAAATTGAAGTGATTTTTCCTGAAACACTGGAAACAGCTGTCCTCAATGCAATGTATTCTGTTCATCCATATGAAGAACCAGCGTTTGATGTTTATACTATTAGCAACCTAAAAAAAGAATATGGACTAGGGCGGATTGGAGAACTGAATGAAGCAGTGACTCTGACAGAATTTATAAAATTGGTGAAAAATAAGTTTGGTGTGGAAGGACTTCGGCTGATTACAAAGGACGAGGAGAAGAAGATCAAAAAAGTGGCGATCTGCGGCGGCAGCGGAGAAAAGTTTTACCGGGAGGCCTTAAATAAGGGCGCTGATGTTTACATCACAGGAGATGTCTATTATCATACTGCTCATGACATGGAAGAAGAAGGACTCACAGTTATTGATCCGGGGCACCACATCGAAGAATTGTGTATGCCTGAGTTGGTCAAACTGTTCAATCAGTGGAAAAAAGACTATACTTGGGAAGTAACATTTATTCAATCAGAAGTAAATACAAATCCATTTAAACTTAGATAGGAGTAATGAGAATGTACGAAAATTTATTACCTCGTTTTTTACGCTATGTAAAGACTGAAACACGGTCAAATCCGCTGAGTAAAACGACCCCTTCAACAGAGACTCAGGTTGCTTTTGCCCGCACACTGAAAAAGGAACTGGAAGAACTGGGAATGTCAGAGGTTTTTTATAATGAGGATAATGGTTTTGTGATAGCCACGCTGCCGGGAAATACAGACAAAGACGTGCGTACAATTGGTTTTATTGCACATATGGATACTGCTGATTTTAATGCAGAAAATGTAAATCCTCAGATTGTTGAAAATTATGATGGAAAATCGACCATTAAATTAGATGCTGAAGGGAAATACACGCTAAATACGAATGATTTTCCGAACTTAAAAAATTATGCCGGACAGACACTTATTACGACAGATGGGACAACTTTGTTAGGTGCTGACGATAAATCCGGGATTGCTGAAATAATGACTGCTATGGAAATCTTAATTAAGAATCCATCAATTGAACATGGAACGATTCGGGTGGCATTCGGCCCCGATGAAGAAATCGGGATAGGTGCAAATAAATTTGATGTTGACCAGTTTAATGTTGATTTTGCGTATACAGTGGATGGCGGACCTGTCGGGGAACTGCAGTTTGAAACCTTTAATGGAGCACAGGCAGAAATTACGCTTCTTGGAAAAAATGTTCATCCTGGAACTGCAAAAGACACCATGATTAATGCGTTACAGCTGGCTATTGATTTTCATAATGAATTGCCTGCAGAGGAAGTACCTGAAAAGACAGAGGGCAGAGAAGGCTTTTTCCATCTCCATCAATTGTCAGGAACTCCGGAAGAAGCACAGATGATTTACATTATCCGTGACCATGACCGCGAGAAATTTGAAGCTCGTAAAGAGATGATTACGGAGATTCAGGCTAAATTAAACAGTCAGTTTGATCAGGAACGTGTTGTGATGAACTTGTTTGATCAATACTACAATATGGGCGAAATTATTGAAAAAGACATGAGTATTATTGAAGTGGCAAAACAGGCGATGATTGAACTGGATATAAAACCAGTCATTGAACCGATTCGTGGTGGAACAGACGGCTCAAAAATTTCTTTTATGGGAATACCGACCCCAAATATTTTTGCCGGCGGAGAAAACATGCATGGACGTTTTGAATATGTTTCACTTCAGGCAATGGAAAAGGCAACAGATGTAATTGTAAAAATTGCTGAGCTGAATGCCAAAATCAATAAGTAAAAGCGGTTGAGAATCTTTTGTTTTATAAGGCTGGAGCTGCAGGATTAACCGTTGCTCCGGTCTTGTTTTTTTCTTGTGAGGGGATGATGAGATGGAAAAAATGCTGATTTTAACCAACGAAATATCCAGAAGTGAACAAGGAAAAGAATTTGCTGAAAAACTTGTGACGTATGCAGAAGAAAAAGATAAGGGTGCAGTGACTTGCTATCTGCAGCAGATTGGACCGGATGTTGCTGATCAGGCAGCTGTTGATTTAGCTTGATATAAAAATTGACGGCGAACTAAAATGGCAGGAGAAAATGATGCTGTGACAAAGCGTGCTCCTACGCTTCTTCGAATGCTCGTCGCATATCTGAGGGGTCATGTAAGAGCGTGCTCCTGCGTGGAACACCGTTTATTTAGTTTTTGGGGACTTAGCTATACTGATACTAATGTCACCGTCCCTTTAATGACAAACTCTGTTGGAGGCTGTCGAAACTTTACTGCTGCCAAGCCCGCTGATGAATGCTTGTCACCCCAATTATTTCTTCAAGCGCCGAGGACATAAGGTGTTCCACTTAATTATTTTGCCAAGAGTTAATATACTTAAACTGATGTCTTATCTGTCAAAAATTATAGTGAGAAAAGTGAATGAGCTTCCAGATATTGAGTACCTGACTGGGTCGCAAATTTAAATAAGCAGCTGTAAACCAACTATTTTGTATGAAAGTGAGGCAAGTGTATGTTACTGTCAGTAAATGTTTTTTTATGGATTTATTTGATAATTATTAATCTCTATGTTTTCTTTATTATGTATTACGACAAGAGTCAGGCCAAAAAAGGCGGCTGGCGAATTCCAGAACACAGAATACTCACAGCCGGAATCATTGGCGGTGGGCCGGCGGGATTAATCGGGCAGCAGATCTTTCGTCATAAATCAAGAAAATTAAAATTTTATGCTGCTTTCATATTGGGAAGCTTCGTTTTCTGCGGCATTCTTTATCTGTATTTTAGCTATTTTTCTTAGAGGAGGAAGTCATGAAGAATAAACCTGTGCTGAAAATCATTTTTAATGTGATTTTGATGCTGGTTATGATTGGAATCGTTTTTTATGTAATAGATAATTCATTAAGCAGTATTTTTGCACAACTGCTGAAAACAAGTGTTTTTACCCTACTGGCTGTTGTTGGGCTGGGGGTGTTCTATCAAATTGTAGAAGGTCGATCGATTAAAGAAATTGTCTACAGCTTTCAACCTGATTTCACAACAAAGGACGGCTTCTTTGCTTCCTGTTATGTTGCTTTTTATCGGATTGTTTCTTTTGGTACAGGAACGCTTGTTTCAGAAGTGGTTTATTACCGGAAAAAGGCTCTGGCAACCTCTCAGGCTATTGGTATTACAGCTCTGCATATGATTATGTATAAACTGGCTGTAATCTTTTTAGCTGTCTTAGGTCTTATTTTTCAGTTTCCGCTTCTTTATTCGAATGCCCCCATGATGATTCCATTTATTTTAGCTAGTTTAATTTTCAGCTTTTTGATTGTTGTTGTTGTTTTAGCTCTTTCAATAAGTATCAGACTGCAAGTATTTTTAACGGTTTGGGCGGATAAGCATATCAAGCGACCTAAGCTTAGGGATTGGGTAGACCAATGGAATATCCAGATTTATTCACTGAGGGATACCGTCCAGACAGTGATCAAAGACCACTCTGCAATGATTCGTATATTCATGTGGAATGTGGGAAAAGTTCTGATCTGGCTGGTTATTCCCTATGTAGCTTTGGTTGAGCATCATTCTTCCATCGACTTGCTGCTGACATTGTCTTATACTAGTTTTGCGATTGTTCTGGCTGGTGTCATTCCAACACCTGCTGGAATTGGCTCATTTGAATTTGTCTATCTGTTGCTGTTTAAACCTTTGGTAGGGACAGTAGATGCTGTTTCTTCTCTGCTCTTGTATCGATTCGGCAGCTTTGTTTTGCCCTTTCTGATAGGAATGGTTTATGTGATGATTGAAAAGAGAAAAGAGATCAAAAAGGAAATTGTTGCGGTACGTAAGGAAGAACCTTCTAAATGATCAAGACTGATTCTGATAAAAGAGTTATACTGCTTGAGATACTGTATTTGTGAGTAATGATAAAGAAGTTTAGATTTGGATTTTATTGAATTGACTGTTATATTTTGACAAGATTTAGGAAGCAGACTGGTGAAGCTGCAATCATGCCATTTCTAGCATTTTACCTAAATTCAACAATACAGGCTGCAGACTTTTTCTTTTCGTTTGCTGCTGCTGAGTAAATCGTTTTACAGGTTTATTTTGCGAAGATTGTTTTTTTCATTGTTTCTTCTTTTCTTTCTATGTTATAATTTTAGATATGCTGGGGGTGTCTTTATGACTGAGACGTTCATGTGAACGGACCCTTTGAACCTGTGAGTTGATACTTGCGTAGGGAAGTAGTCTGAGAAATAGAATAAGATATTTTAGACTCTTCAAAATGGTTTCGTACATTATGAAGGGTTTTTCTGTTTTTTTGGCTTTCTTCTCAAAAAAATTGAGGAGGAACAAGATGAGTTTTACAGAGGAAGTAAGGGAACAGGCAGATGAGTTGTGGAATAAAAGTAAGCAGCATCCGTTTTTAAAGGAGTTGAAAGAAGGGACACTTTCACCGGAGATATTTCGTTATTACCTGATTCAGGATAGGTATTATCTGGAGCAGTTCTCTACTATTCATCAAGCTGCTGCAGAACTTTCAGAGGACAAAGACATAAAGAAATCATTTCTTGCCGGTGTGGCAGGCTTGGATGAAGCAGAGCTTGCTGTACGAGAAAGTTTTTTCAAAGAGCTGAGAATTGATGAAAAAGAGATACAAGCCACACCGATTGCACCAACTGCATATTATTATACTGCACATATGTATAAGGAACTGGCTTCGGGCAGTGCAGCGAGAACTGCTGCAGCACTGCTTCCCTGTTACTGGCTGTATCAGGAAATTGGAGAAATGCTGATTGAAAACGGTTCCCCGAAGCCCCTTTATCAACAATGGATTGAAACGTATGACAGTACAGGATATCAGGAAGCAGTTGACCGCCAAAGAAGGCTGACTGATTTCCTCGCTGAAAATGTCTCAGAATCAGAAAGAAACTTGATGCTTCAAAGTTTTTTAGTTAGCAGCTATCAGGAATGGAAGTTCTGGGGCATGGCCTATGAACAGGAACAGTGGGAGGAATCTTCATGTATCCATATTATTTAATTGACGAAATCAGAAAGCAAAATCCTTTGATTCATAATATTACCAATATCGTCGTTGCAAATGATTCAGCGAATGGTCTTTTGGCATTGGGTGCCTCACCATTTATGTCCTCAGCGCTTGAAGAAATGATTGAGGTGGCAATAATAGCGGATGCAACGGTTTTAAATACTGGGACCCTTTCACAGGTGCAATTGGAGGCTATGATTACTGTTGGTGAAAAAGCCAATCAGCTGAACAAACCAGTTGTGCTTGATCCTGTAGGAGTGGGTGCAACTTTGTATCGAAAAGAAGCGGTTGCACATCTGTTGACAAGCATTAGTCCAACACTGATTCGTGGAAATGCAGGAGAGATTGCTGCATTGGCAGAGAGTGATTGGACCAGTAAAGGTGTAGATGCGGGAGCCGGCTCTGCAGATATCATTGCTGCAGCGAAGAAGGTTGCGAATAAATATCAGACATTTGTATCTGTCAGCGGGGAAAAAGACGTTGTCACAGATGGACGGATTGTTTATCTTGTTGAAAATGGAACTCCTTATTTTACTTCAATGACAGGTGCCGGCTGTTTACTGTCTTCTATTTGCGGAGCGTTTTTAGCTGTTGATACAGAAACATCGCTTGAATCCGTTGTGCTGGCCAATTGCAGCTATGCACTGGCAGGTGAATCAGTTGCCGGAAAACTTAAGAGACTTGCAGTAGGAACATTTAGACAGGAGCTGCTTGATGAACTTTCTTTACTGAATCAGGAAAAAGTCGAAAAATCAGCCAGAATCAGGAGGATTGACGGATGAATAAAACAATACAGGCGTTGACAATTGCAGGATTTGACAGCGGTGGCGGAGCCGGGATGCAGGCAGATTTAAAAACGTTTCAGGAAAGATTTGTTTTTGGTACTTCTGCCCTGACGGCTTTGCCCATTCAGAATACTCAGGGAGTCAAGGCAGTCTACGACATTTCAACAGCTGCAATTATTGATCAGCTGAACGTGATACAAGAAGATTTTTCAATTGATGCAGTTAAAACAGGCATGCTGTTCACAGAAGAAATAATTCGATGTGTTGCTCAATTTTTACAGATAGCTGACTTTGGTCCGCTAGTGATTGACCCTGTGATGATTGCTAAGGGGGGGCATGCATTGCTGAAAGAAGACGCAGTTCAAGCCCTGATTGAACTGCTGTTGCCGTTGGCCGAAATAATTACACCAAATATTCCGGAAGCAGAAGCAATTAGTAAAATGACGATCACCAGTCAAGAAGACATGGCTGCAGCGGGAAAATTAATCCAATCTCTTGGAGCAAAAAATGTCGTAGTCAAAGGTGGACATCATCTTGCCGATAAAGAATCATCTGACATGCTTCTACTGTCTTCCGGTAAGATTGAGTGGCTGACGGCTGAACGAATAGACACTAAAAATACGCATGGCACGGGCTGCACCTTTTCTGCTTGTATCACAGCTGAGCTTGCAAAGGGAAAATCGGTAGAAGAAGCGGTTCGAATCGGAAAAGCATTTATCCAAGCAGCAATTACAGATGGTATAGATGTGGGCAAAGGAAATGGACCTACTAATCATTGGGCGTATCGAAAGGTAAAAATAAATGAAGAAAAATAAAAGCTATTTAGAAGTTTATTGGATTGCCGGCACTCAGGATATTTTAATAGGAAGTTTGCCGGAGGTATTGGAAGAAGCGCTGCAGTCAGGAATTACATGTTTTCAATACAGGGAAAAGGGGAAAGGCAGTCTTCAAAAATTTGAGGATCGAAAGCAAATGGCACGTATCTGTCAGAATTTGTGCCGCAAATATCAGACTCCCTTTATTGTGAATGATGATGTTGAATTGGCTCTTGAAATCGAAGCTGATGGTATTCATGTCGGGCAGGAAGACCAACATATCCTGGAGGTATTGCCGCTTTTTAAAGAAAAGATTGTTGGTCTGTCCTGTTATGATGAAAAGGAAATTAATTCAGCCAATCAGTTGAAAGGACTGTCTTATTATGGGATTGGTCCGGTTTTCGGCACTATTTCAAAAGAAGATGCAAAACCTCCGATTGGTGTTGAAAAGCTGAGCGAGCTGGTAAATAAGGCATCAAAGCCTACTGTTGCAATTGGAGGAATCAATACAAAGAATATAGCCGAGATTCTTCAGACAGAGGTCGGCGGTGCTGCAGTCATTTCAGCGGTTACACAAGCGAAATCAATTTCGCAAACCATTCGACAATTGAAAGGTCAGTTATAATTATGTGAGTCCCGCTAATTGCTGGTGTATTGATCGAATTAAAACTAATCTATGCTTCTAGTCCAAGAAGCGTGGAGCCCGCACAGGAGTAGGACAGAAATGAAGTTTCAAACTCTCTTCGTATCTGACCTGAATAAACGGCGGGACAAAGACTTCCTACTACAGAAAAATCTTGTCTCTGCGAGTCTTGCCTTGTTCGATTCTTGATACAAACGTGTCTGCTTGGAAAAGCGTTTAGAATTTTATCCAATAGCATGGAAGCACAAAATGAATCAGGGGGAAGTTCTGACTTGTCTAAATGCTTTTTATACAAAAGGTTGAGTGTTTGAAGAGATGCTCAGCCTTTTTTTGCAGCGGCTTCCTTGAAATGCAGGAAATGTTGTGTTCATTTCTAAGCGAGATACTATGAATGATAGGATTGAAAAAAGTACGAAATGCTTTTTTGGGGTATTTACATAAAATTTACATGGTTTTTTGCTGTTTTTTTGAGAAAGTGGTAAAATCAATAGGATTGACTCACAAATAAATTGTTTTAACTAAAAATGTGAGAGCAATTTCTATTTATTAACGGTATAATTAAGAAGATAGTGTGTATTTTATTATCTTTTAAAGATCATAAAATATAAAGGCAGAATATTTGAGGAAGTGAGAAAAATTAGTAAACGGAATAGAAAACCAGAACCTGTTAAAAAGTCCGTATTCCTTTGTAAAAGTGTTGATCCAGAATTTTTAGGCAGAGAAATTTATGCGGATAATGTTGAGACACCTTATAATTTTTATTTAATCCGTGAAATGAATCTGGCTAAAGATTATCAAAATCTGGCAGAAGGGGAAGCATATTTTGATGCAATCTGCGATAGCTGGGATGTAACAAAGGACTTTAATAAACTGGTCGTCAAAAAAATCTATATGTATGTTGAAACTGAAATGATGTACTATACATTATTGATGGGCAGTTTTGAACCGCTGACCAGAGATGCCAGAACGGGCTTAAAGCAGTGGCTGGCGGAGGTTGTTGTTCAAAAAGAGGAGCGTTCTCTTGTTTATAAAGGATACGAAAATGCTAATCCTGCCGAATTAAACACTGTACTGAAGCAAATAATGGAAGCATCAAATGAGATGTTCCGTTTACGTAAAATGATCGGGGAGCTTAGTGAGACCATTGGTCAGGCACGTTTGGAAGCAAAATCTCAGCCTGTTATTTCAAGAAATATACATACCATTCATCTAAAACGAGCACAGCCGATTATTGAAAACAATCCGGAATCAGTGCCTGAAGAGAAAGCTGAGAAGAAACCTGTTACAAGGGTTGCAGAAGCACCGACTGTTGAAGGCGAGTATTCTGAAGAGGACGATGTTACAATTGAAATTCAGCATGTCACTTTCGAACCTGATGAACAGGAGGAAACGACGGAAGCTGAAAAAAAGTTCAAGTTGGGGAGGGCACGAGAAACGGCCCAAGGAAATACCCGGTCAGCCGAAGAGGATATAATCTCCCAAGAAAAGGCAGCCAAAGACAATAAGAACGAAAATGAATCTCCGACAGAAAAACTGCGCCGGAAAAATCAGGAAAATCAAGTTTTGAAAACTGAAGATTTGAAAAAAGCCAGCACTGCTGAACAATCAGGAGCTGAGGAAATAAAGCCTCAGCTGGCTGAAGAAGAAATCAGAGGTCAATTGCTTTCAAAACTGATCTTGTATCAAAAGGACTCCCGCAAGCGGACTCCGAGTAACTGGCCAAGATTTTCCAGATTGATGAAAAACAGCTGCTCAGTTCCTGCTCCAAAAAAAATACCAAATTTTTCTGTCAGTGAGATGGAAAGTCTGGAAGATGATATTTATCTGCGTTTTATGAATAAGCGAATGAATGTTCTCGGAAAGAAAAAGCAGCGTGATCAAAAACGCCGTGTAGATCAGTTCGAACTGCAGCAGCAGATTTCTCAAGCTGAATATTTGAATTATTCTTGGGGACAAGTACTGAAACAGCGCAAAGAAGATATCTTGATCTGCAATCGGCTGAGCAGTGCCAATCTTGTCGCCGGTATGGATGATTTTCTATTTGAAATGAAGAAAATCGCCAGCAAGCGGTCATTTTTCGGCAGAAAAGTTAACTGTTCCGTTGATAAGCTTAGACGGTTGGAAGGTTATGTTTTAATGGATCAATATATGCAGAAGTTAAGTCAGATTTCCAAAGAAGATTATAAATAATGTAAGAATGAATGAGAGGACGAGCTTAATGCAAGGCTCAGAACTCTCATTTTTATTTTGGTGCAACACGATTGATTACGGTTGAAATGAAGGAGCACCAAAGCTAATTTAATCTTTTCTGGTTTTATCGTTTGAATGAGTGATCAGGTGTTTTCAGGCTGCGACCGAAGAAATCACTTTATCAAATCGTTTATACGCAGGAAAAAGTCTTTTCATATTTTGACTTCCTTTAGCATAAATCATAGTGAAAAAGCAGCGATTTATAGTATAATTTTGAAGACAGCAGAAAGGTGGAGAAGGTATGAAAAAAAGTCCGATGTATGCGGTCGTAGATATTGAAACGACTGGTACGGACCCGACAGTGGATCGGATCATTCAATTTGGCTGTGTCCTGATTGAAAATGGAGAAATTGTTTCCCGTTTTTCCACCGATGTAAATCCGGGACGGAGTATCTCGCCTCAGATTCAGCATTTGACAGGAATCAGCAACAGTCAGGTACGAAAGGCGCCTTACTTTGAAGATATTGCATTGACGATCCATCATTTGCTGGCTGAAACAATTTTTGTTGCACATAATATTTATTTTGACTATTCATTTTTAAATAAGGAGCTTCAACGATGCGGCTCACCGGAATTAACTATTCCAGGAATAGATACAGTGGAATTGGCTCAGATTTTTTTTCCGACAGAAAAAAGTTTTCGCTTGGGTGATTTGTCAGAAAGCAAAGGGTTAATTCACGATAATCCTCATCAGGCTGATAGTGATGCTCAGGTTACGGCAGAACTTTTTCTGTTGATTGAAGCTAAAATCAGACGACTTCCGCTCGTTACAATGGAAGCAATTTTGTCTCTGAGTGATCAGCTGGGCATGGACACAGGAATCTATCTTCGATACTTGTTTGAACAAATGAAGGCTGATACAAAACCGTTGAATGAAAAATGGCGGGTCATTTCAGGAATTGTCTTGAAGAAAAAAGAGCTGAATTATATTGAAACACCTCTGTATAAAACAGCAGGATATCCGGAAACAAAGAAGCAAAAAGAAAAGGTTTTTGCTGATCGTCTTGTCTATAGAAAAGAACAAAGCAGAATGATGAATGATGTTTACAGACATTTTACAGATGGTGAGGAAAAGAACCTCTTCATTGAAGCGGCAACTGGTATAGGTAAAACTTTCGGTTATTTATTTCCTGCCAGCTACTTTGCTTCAACGGAAAATCCTGTTATCGTCAGTACGGTATCCATTATGCTTCAGAATCAGCTGCTGGAAAAAGATGTGGCATTTGTCAATCGCTTTTCTCCCAAAAAGCTGCAGGCAACAATCTTAAAAAGTCATCGGCATTATCTTGATCTTCAGCGGTTTAAAGAAACTTTAAATTATCCAGTTAAGCAAAAGCAGTATGCTTTATTTCAGATGAGAGTACTTGTCTGGCTATTGGAAACAACCACGGGTGATTTGGATGAGCTGCAGCTAATTAATTTTAATCATATTTTTTGGAAAGATGTTGTTCATAGAGGGCTGGATATGCTTAAAGTAGAAGATCCGCTGTATAAGGAGGATTTTGTTCGCTTTTTATATGACAAGGCTGCACACAGCAATTTGCTGATTGTGAATCACGCTTACCTGATGCAGGAATCATTTAGAGCATCGCCCCTACTTCCTAGAGCCTCCTCTCTGATTATTGATGAGGCACATCATTTACCGGATGTTGTTAAGCGGGCTGCACTGCAAAAAATTCTTTTTTATCCCTTTCAAAAGCAAGTAAATCAGGCTCAGGAAGAAGGCCAGTTGTTTGATCAATTAAGTCAGCTGTTTGAAGAGCTGCCAGATGTGCGAAGGTATACAGAGATTTATCGTCGGACACTTGCAGATGTTTTAGAGGATTTTAAGGATTTCTGTTTTGAAATAGAACAGCTCCTTCAGGTGAATAGAAATGACGGAGGACAGGAGCAGGTGATTGAAAAGCTGCAGTTTGATCAGTTATCGCTTGAAGGAGAACGACTCATCCGAAGATTAGAAACCCGATTTACGGATTTAGCAGAAATCCAGCAAACGAGTCAAGCAGAAATAGAACAGCAGATAGATCGTTTTTCAATAGCTGATCGAATGAAACTAACAGATATGTTTCAACTGTTTTCAGATGTATCTGAAACAGCAGATTGCTTTGATATTTTTGTCAATGACTGGTCACCGCATTGGGTAAAAGAATACAAAATAGATAAAAATGGCAATGTAACGATTTCAGTAAATGATCTCAGTGCAGGAATGATACAAAAAGCCGGTTGGTATGGGGAATATGAGCATATTCTTTATACAGGCGGAACACTCGCATTTGGAAAGAATCATCACTACCTTCCTGATAAATTAGGATTGGAGCATTTCTCAGTAAAAGTGCTTCCTGATCCTTATAACTATGAAGAGTCTGCTCAGTTGATTGTTCCAGAATTTCCAATGGATATTAAAGAAACATCTGCTGCAGAGCTGGCTGAATATATTTCAAAAACAGTGAAAGAAGTGGCCGTTCAAGAGGATAAGCCTATTTTGGTTTTATTTACTTCTCATGACGTTCTAAAGAGGACGTATACGCATCTGCATACAGTTATGATGAACCAGGGCAGGGAAGTGATGGCACAAGGTATCAGCGGTACAAGAGAAAAGCTGTTGAAACGTTTCTATCAAAGTAAAAACAGCATCTTGCTCGGTGCGGACAGTTTCTGGGAAGGAGTGGATCTTCCGGGAGATTCTCTTCAATTGCTGATTGTGACGCGTTTGCCGTTTGAAAATCCAAAACGTCCTTTAGTTAAAGCGGAATATGAGTTTTTGGAATCAAAAGGGGTGAACTCTTTCACTTCAGAAGCATTGCCTAAAGCAGCAATGAGATTAAGGCAGGCTCTGGGGCGGTTAATTCGTTCTGAAAAAGACATCGGTGTGCTGCTTGTACTGGATCACCGCCTGATTCAGACGAAATATGGGAAGAGAATACTGAAAGCTTTGCCGAAGCAGCTTCCGGTAAAGACGCTGTCCATGGAAGATACCTTGAAGGACATTCGAAATTTTTTTAAAGAAAGAGAATAATTTTCCTGTCAATTATCAAAATAATTTTGTTTTCTGCTATAATGAAAAACAGCAAGTTTTGAAAGGAAGAACCTGATTGTGGCATCTGAAGAATTAAAAGAGCAAAAACGAGTAATCATTCTGTTGGTATTGGTTGCAATCTTACTGACAGTCATTGTGATGCTCAGTATTTTCTATATTCGGGCGACGCACCCGATGGCTCAGGCAAAACGTGAGGCAGTGAAGATTGCTGAGGAATATACGGAACTTGAAACTGTTGATAACTTTTACTGGTTTAACCGCAAGGAAACTTATTTCACAGTAACAGGAAAAGATGCGTCAGGCAAAGAAATTATTGTAATTGTTCCTGAAAAGAGCGGGAATGTTACCGTCCTTAATCAGGAGGATGGAATCAGCGAAGATCAGGCAAAACAGATGGTCGCCCAAAGTTACAAAGAAGAAGAGATACAAAAAGCAAACCTTGGCTTGTTTGATGGAGAGGTAGTTTGGGAAATCGTCGCAAAGTCAGAGGAAGGACCGTTGAACTATTACCTGATTACATTTAAGGAAGGAAAAGAAGTCAACGTTATTCAAAATATCTAACGGTAAAATTAGAGTAGCGGGGCTTTTAAGATATAACAGTCAGAAAGAAAAATAAAAAAATGAGGAGTGGGCGAATGAGACTGTCAAAAAGGGTACAACAATTGGAGTCTTCAGTGACTTTAGCTGCATCTGCTAAGGCAAAAGCTCTTAAACAGCAGGGGAAAGATGTTCTAAATCTAAGTGTGGGGGAGCCGGATTTTGCCACACCTGAGAATATCCAGAAAGCAGCTGTTCAGGCGATTACCAATGGTAAAGCCGGTTATTATACAGCATCAGCAGGAATTCCTGAGTTGAGAGCTGCAGTTACAGAAAATATTCAGAAAAACTATGGTCTTTCTTATGAAGTGAAAAATGTGATTATTACTGACGGGGCTAAATTTTCCCTGTACCTTTTGTTTCAGGCACTGTTGGATGCTGGCGACGAGGTCATTATTCCAGTACCTTATTGGGTAAGCTATGGGGAGCAAGTAAAGCTGGCAGAAGGGACTCCTGTTTTCATCACTTGTCAGCAGGATGATAATTTTAAAGTGACTGTTACCCAATTGGAAACTGCACGGACAGATAAAACCAGAATCATGATCTTAAATTCTCCATCTAACCCTACAGGAGCAATCTATTCCAAAGAGGAGCTCCTTGACATTGGGAACTGGGCTGTTAAGCACAATATTTTTATTATCTCAGATGATATTTATGGCCGTTTAGTATATAACGGAAATATTTTTACTCCGATTGCCAGCATTTCAGAAGAAATTCGCCGACAAACGATTATTGTTAATGGCGTATCCAAGTCATATGCTATGACAGGCTGGCGGATTGGGTATACTGTTGCTGATGAGCAGCTGATTTCTGCGATGAATAAGATTGCATCACAATCAACCAGTAATCCGACAGCTGTCAGCCAGTATGCGGCAGTTGAAGCTTTACTGGGTGATCAAGATACAGTGGAAACGATGCGTCAGTCGTTTGAAGAACGTCTGAATATAATTTATCCTAAAGTTGCTGAACTGCCGGGCTTTAAATTAACTAAACCTCAAGGTGCCTTCTATCTGTTCCCTAATATTGAGGAGACATTAGCTCTTTGCGGCTGTGAAACGGCGACTGAATGGGTTGATGCTCTTCTTGAGGAGGAATATGTTGCACTTGTGACAGGAGAAGGCTTTGGGATGCCTGGATATGTTAGAATGAGTTATGCAGCAGATCTTGCTGCGTTAGAGCAGGCTGTCGCACGCATTGCAGCCTTTATTGAGAGAAAAAGCAACGCCAACAAATAGAAACGACTTAATTCGGGATAGGTAAAATTGAAGGAATGGGAGAGACAACGGTGGAACAAATTCAAATTATTGATTCAAAAAGCCATGTAGGAGAAACAGTTAGAATTGGTGCATGGGTAGCAAATAAACGGTCAAGCGGGAAAATTGCTTTTTTGCAGCTTCGGGACGGTACAGCATATTTTCAGGGAATTGTTGTAAAAAACGAGGTGGGTGAAGAGGTCTTTCAGCTTGCCAAAGGATTGAATCAGGAAACAGCGGTAGTAATCACCGGAGAAATCAGAGAAGATACGCGCTCGAAATTCGGTTATGAAATTGGCATCTCGGCAATTGAAGTTGTTGGCGAAAGTCATGAGTATCCAATTACACCAAAAGAACACGGAACGGATTTTCTGATGGATCATCGTCATCTGTGGCTGCGTTCTTCCAAACAGCATGCGATTATGCAGATTCGTAATGAGCTGATTCGTGCAACTTATGAATTCTTCAACTCAAACGGTTTTGTCAAAATTGATCCGCCAATTCTTACCGGCAGCGCGCCGGAAGGTACAACCGAGCTATTCCATACGAATTACTTTGATGAAGAGGCTTATTTATCACAGAGTGGACAGTTATACATGGAAGCAGCAGCGATGGCATTTGGAAAAGTTTTTTCTTTTGGGCCTACTTTTCGGGCTGAAAAATCGAAGACTCGTCGTCATTTGATTGAGTTTTGGATGATAGAGCCTGAGATGGCCTTCATGCATCAGGAGGAGAGCCTTGAAGTTCAGGAAAAATATGTTGCTTTTCTCGTACAAAGTGTGTTGGACAACTGTGAATATGCGCTGGATGTATTGGAAAGAGACAAAGAATTGCTGAAAAAATATACAAGTCTGCCTTTCCCTAGAATTACTTATGATGATGCAGTCGAGCTTTTGAAGAAAAATGGTTTCGAAGATATTGAATGGGGAGACGATTTCGGGTCACCGCATGAAACTTTTATTGCGAACTCATTTGAACAGCCTGTCTTTATTTTGAACTATCCAAAAGCAATTAAGCCTTTCTACATGAAACCTCATCCAACTAGAGATGATGTGGTTATCTGTGCAGATATGATTGCACCGGAAGGCTACGGAGAAATTATCGGCGGTTCAGAGAGAGCAACAGATTATGAATTTCTGCTGGAGCAGATTCGTCAGCATGGACTGGATGAAAAAGAATATTCATGGTACCTTGATTTACGCCGATACGGCTCGGTTCCTCATGCCGGCTTTGGTTTAGGACTGGAACGAACAGTAACATGGATATCAGGAATAGAACATGTGCGTGAAGCCATCCCATTCCCACGGTTGTTGAACAGATTATATCCATAAACATTAATTTGCAGAGCCTTGTCGGGTAGACGTTCTTTTCAGTCGTTTTAGCCGGCAGGGCTATTTATGTATATAGTTGGAAAACCTGAGAGAGAGCAGTCAAAAGCAAGTAAGCTGAAAGGACAGTATGTTGTTGACAGTTAATGGTTGAGTAAAATGAAAACGAGTGCTAGAATTTTAAACAGGAGCGATTTAGATGCTTCGTTCCTTAGTGTAGTGAAAATTCGATCAGAAACAATAGTTACTTTGTATCATTTAAGCCTGTTTTGAGTGATTAGATTAAAAATAAAAAGGTTTATGACAGCAGAAATTAATCATCAGTCTCTTTTGTGATATTTCCTGTTGAATAAACAAGCAAAGGCGGAAGCCCTCTCAAATTTTTACAAATCAGTTAATAATTTCTTGTATTTTAAAGATTTTGATTGTAAAAATGAAGGAAGCAGTTTAGAAAATAGTTTGTTTATGGTAGAATTAGCCGAAAGCAAAAATAAAGGAATGACGTAAATGGGAAACCCGGCACAGGTAACAAGAAGATATTCTCGATTTCCAGCTTTTGATGATGAAGTTGGCGTAAAGATAACCCCTGAAACAAAGCGCTATTTATTCAAAGACGAATCGTCTATGCTTCAAAGCAGTGATGGAAATACAACGATGTATGCAGAGATGGATACAGCAACACAGAACAAGCCAAAAACAAATCCGTCCCAAGCTGCAGGCAGATCTGATTTGAAGCCAGCGCATACCAAAGAACAAATCGAAGAATTAAAAAAGCATAAGTTGAATCTTCCTGATTATACAATAAACCGCAGCAGAGCAGCGGAACGTCAGAAGAAACCAAACTTATTTGGAAACATGCATAAGAAGAGTAAGGAAAACTTTGAAACGGCTGCGTTCAATAAACGAACCACTACCAGAAAAGTCACTTCATTTGGCGAGCCGAAAAAACAGGATCAAACCTACTTTGTTCCTACCTATGTTCCTGCATCTGTTATTCCAGATCAGCCAGCAGAAGAAGCAATTATATCTGATCAAGAATTGCTGGCCGCTATGCGGAAAGAACCTAAATCCTATCTGCTGATGGATCATGAGGATACCCAGTTTAAAGAAAAAAAGGAAAATGATCCGTCTGTTCAGAAATTTAATGTTCCAAAGGAAACACCGGAAATTCCGCTGACACGACGCCAGTATCAGCAAATTCGTCCGAACATGAAGCGTTTTGATCTAAAAGGGGAAGAAAATTTGCCGCGTTCACGTTCAGAGCTGAAATCAGCTAAAGAACAGGCAAAGAATCAGACGGCGTATGGTCAAAAGGTTTCTGAAGCAGAACAGGAACAGAAAAAGGGGATACTTGATAAATCGTTAAGCGGCATTATTGAAGATTCCCATGCTGAAATGGAAAATACAAAATATTTCAGTTAAATACGATAGATGAAAAAAGCGTACGACCATCCAATGGTCTGCGCTTTTAATCTATCTGTCCCGCTGTCAGAAAAGGAACTTCCAATCCAGCTCTATTTATTTGTTAGAATATTACTGGTTATTGTGAATTATTTTTTAGTTGATTATTTTTCTGTTTTATATGATAATGAGAAACGTACAATTTTAGCATAATTTTAATAAATAAAAGTCAATTTACATATAGAGATTAAGAGAAGAGGATCATAATGGAAAATCGTGAAAATCAACTGTATCATTTTGTGGGAATTAAAGGCTCTGGAATGAGCTCTCTTGCCCTTGTTTTATTTGAAAAGGGATATAAGGTTCAAGGCTCTGATGTGGAGGAGTACTTCTTTACACAACGGGACTTGGAAAAAGCAGGAATTCCCCTGCTGGTATTTGATGCAGAGAATATCACAAAAGATATGACAGTAATTGCCGGAAATGCGTTTCCTGACTCACATGAAGAACTGGTGCGTGCAAAGGAGCTTGGAGCAGAAATTATTCGCTACCACGATTTTATTGGGAAATTCATCCAGCCTTATACAAGTATCGCTGTAACTGGCTCTCATGGTAAAACCGGTACAACAGGATTGCTTTCTCATATATTGAGCGGCATCAAACCAACCAGCTACCTGATTGGCGACGGCACAGGTCATGGTGTTCCCGATGCAGAATTTTTTGCATTTGAAGCCTGCGAATATCGTCGGCACTTTTTAGCATACTCTCCTGACTATGTAATAATGACGAATATTGATTTTGATCATCCAGATTATTACAAGAGTATTGATGATGTATTTTCAGCATTTCAAAAAATGGCAAATCAGGTTAAAAAAGGAATTTTTGCGTATGGTGATGATAAGTATCTTCGTAAGCTTGAAGCGGATGTTCCTATCTATTACTATGGCATGAATGAAGAGGATGATATTCAGGCTAAAAATATTGAACGGACAACAACTGGTTCCGTTTTTGATGTTTACCATGGCAAGGAATTTGTCGGGCACTTTGATCTTCCTGCTTTTGGCGAGCATAACATTATGAATGCCTTGGGTGTGATTGCTGTTGCTTATTTTGAAGGTCTGAATATGGAAAAAGTTGCTGAAGAAATGCTGACTTTTAAAGGTGTGAAACGCCGCTTTACTGAAAAAAAGGTTGGAAAAGTTGTCATTGTGGATGATTATGCGCATCATCCAACTGAGATAAAAGCAACCATCGATGGTGCCCGTCAAAAATATCCGGATAGAGAAATTGTTGCTGTTTTTCAGCCTCATACCTTTACCAGGACCATTGCATTGATGGATGAATTTGCAGAAGCTCTGGATTTGGCTGATTATGTTTTCCTGTGTGACATCTTTGGCTCTGCCAGAGAAGAGCAGGGAAATGTTAAGATTGAAGATCTGGGTAATCGAATTAAAAAGGGCGGTCAGGTTATTCAGGAAGACAATGTCTCTC
This sequence comes from Enterococcus sp. CWB-B31, assembly GCF_020567645.1. Classification (NCBI taxonomy): domain Bacteria; kingdom Bacillati; phylum Bacillota; class Bacilli; order Lactobacillales; family Enterococcaceae; genus Enterococcus; species Enterococcus sp. CWB-B31. The sequence continues at coordinate 18,916 of NZ_JAJDJW010000023.1, read as the reverse complement.
CATTGCTTGATTATGAGGAAGCAGTAGTTGTTTTCATGGGAGCCGGAGACGTACAAAAATTCGAACAAGCTTATGAAACACTTTTAAGTAATACAACTAGAAATGTACTGTAATTTTGAAATCTATGAATAAAGTCAATTTTAAACTGTAGAGAACTGTTCGTTTATCCGACGATTCTTTACAGTTTTTTTATTTTAGATTTCTAAAAGAGGGGCAGTAATAGTTTCAGAAGATGGGGATGATTATTATTGATTTCTGGAAACTTAGAAAGTATGCTGATTTAAAATACTTTTTTATGAGAATAAATAATTCGAAGGGTTTCTATAAATTTTTGGTTTGTTTTATAGTACATAATTTTTTAATAAAAAAATCTGTTCAATAGAATTGAACCTGCCTGCTATTGTCTGGACTTTCGTAATTTATATTTAGGACCTGACTGAAAATAATAGCAAAAAATCTTTGTACTATTTTCATGAAAATCATCATTATAAAGACTCGTTTATAAAATATATCGCCAGTCCTTCTTACCTAGTGTTAAGCTAGAAGGATGGTATGCAAAGCTCTGATGAAATAAATGAATAAACAGGTATGCCCCGTCTAAGAGATTGCTGGTATGCGTACGAGGATAAGTCTTATTTTTCCAACTATTGTCTGTAGAAAAATGAATATACTAAAATGAGCCAATTTCATTTAAGGGATATCTGTTGAAACTACATATACTATTCCACTAACGAACTTTCTACTACAAAAAAATTTGTATCTATAAGACTCACTAAACTACACTACACTTCGTTTCGATCTCATCAATTTCTAAATGGCAAAGCCACTAAGAATTGAAGGACCTTGTTCGCTTCTCGATAGTCTTAGACACGCTCCAGTCTTATAACAATAGCTGGGAAGTTTTTTATACATCATTGGGCTTGTTTAAATCACCATTAGTTTTTCATTTGAAAAACTTAAAAATTCGTTGACAGCGTTTTCTTAATGGTGTATATTTGGCTTAATAAATGGATAGTTATTATTAAGTTAAGCTAGACCTAAACAATACCTGCAAAGGATAATGTTTAGGTCTTTTTCTATGTTCAGGTTTGGGTTACAAACAAATGGGGGTAGGTTGTTTTGAAAATTCTAAGAATTCTAAATAATAACGTTGTGATTGTTTTGAATGAGGATAATGAAGAAGTGATATTAACAGGAAATGGTTTAGGATTTCAAAAGAAGCCTGGTACTGAAGTGGATAACTCAAAAATTGAAAAAGTATTTGAGCTGAAAAATCAGGTGGAGACAGAACAAATTAAAAAATTATTCTCAGAAATACCTGAAGAAATAATAGATATTTCTTACAAAACAATTTCAAATGCTAAAAAAATTTTGAATAAAGAATTGAATGAAACATCATTTATTGCAATTGCCGATCACTTGCATTCATCTATCCAGCGCAGCAGGAAAAATATCCAAGTAAAGAATTTTCTGCTTTGGGATATTAAGCGCTTTTTCCCAGAGGAATTGGAGATTGCCAGAGAGACCATTCGAACAGTCAACTATCAGTTAAATGCAGAGCTAAGCGACGATGAAGCAGGGTTTTTAGCATTGCATATTACAAATGCTGAAATTGACAGTAATCATGATGATGCAGTCAGTCTTACACAACTGATTGAAGAAATATTGACGGTCATAAAATATACCTTGCGTATTAATTTTGTTGAAAATGATATTTATTTTCAACGGTTTATTACACACTTAAAATTTTTTTCAGAACGCGTATTACGCGATAACCCCGTAGATCAGGAAGAAAATCAGATTGAGAATGAGCTGTTTTCTCTGGTCAGTAAACAATACCCGGAGGCTTTTGAAGCAACGAAGAAAGTTTCTGAATTGTTAAAAACCCGTCGTGATTATGATATTTCAAAGGATGAGCAGGTTTATATCACAATACATTTAGCCAGAATCATTGAAAAAAACTGTGACTGAGGAAGTAAATTCCTTAAGATAAAAAAGGAAGAAAGGAGCGCAGAATGACAGTATACCTGTGGAAAGGATCTGGATCGTGACATTGAGTTGGCGAGACCTCTGAATAAAAATAATAAACATAAATTTGGAGGAAAGAAAATGGGTAAATACGAGGAGTTAGCAAAAAATATCGTGCGAGAAGTTGGAGGCAAGGAAAACGTTAATTCATTAACAAACTGTATTACACGCCTTCGTTTTAAATTGAAAGATGAAAGTAAAGCAAATACAGAAGTATTGAAAAATATGGATGGGGTTGTTACTGTTATGCAGGCGGGCGGACAATACCAAGTAGTTATTGGGAATCACGTTCCGGATGTTCGTAAAGACGTAGACAGTGTTTTGGGCGTATTGGAGCCGGTAGTTGATGATGGACCTAAAGGGAACTTATTCGATCGATTTGTAGACATGATTTCAGGCATTTTTCAGCCAATTCTTGCACCATTATCTGCAGCAGGTATGCTGAAAGGTGTGAATGCAGTTTTGGCATTTGCTTTAGGTGCTGAGTTTTCAGCAAGCTCAACATACGCTGTTATTAACGCTATGGGAGACGGCTTGTTCCTGTTTCTGCCGATCTTTATCGGATATACAGCAATGAAAAAATTTGGCGGTTCTCCATTCCTTGGAATGATGATCGCTTCAAGTTTAGTTTATACTGGCTTTATTGACGGTTCTGCAACAGCAGTATTTGCTGAAAGCGGAGGTCTGAATTTCTTTGGAATTCCATTCTCGATCCCAGCTGCTGGTTACGGTTCAACCGTTATGCCGATCATTGCGTCAACAGCATTTGCTGCGCTGCTTGAGAAGCAGCTGAGGAAGATCATTCCAGATGTAGTAAAACTATTTCTGGTGCCATTCTTTACAGCATTAATCACAATCCCATTGACCTTCTTAATTATTGGACCGATCATGAACGTGGTTGCTGATGGCTTGGGAAATGGGCTGCTTGCTGTTCAAGATTTCAATCCAATTATTTTTGGAGCAATCCTTGGATTCTCTTGGCAGATTCTCGTAATGTTCGGTATGCACTGGGCACTGATTCCCTTTGTTATTATTGCCCTATCTCAAGGTGAACCAACTGCCCTGTTAACTGCATCAGGAAGTGTATCTTTTGCCCAGACAGGGGCTGTTCTTGCAGTAATGCTGAAAACAAAAAATGCAAAATTGAAGGAACTATCTATACCTGCTTTCATTTCAGGAATTTTCGGAGTAACTGAACCGGCAATTTATGGTATTACTTTACCGAAAAAGAAACCTTTCTGGGCTTCTTGTGCTGTCGGTGCTGTTACTGGAGCAATTGCAATGGGCTTGGGTATTCAAGCATATCAAATGGGTGGGCTTGGAATCTTTAGATATACCGGTCAAATTTCCCCAGATGGAGATATCAAATTTGCAGTTTATAGTATGATTTTAGATGCAATTGCTGTTGCAGCTGGTTTTGCACTGGCTTGGGTATTAGGATTTAAAGATGATGAGCCTACGGCAGCTCTGTCAAAAGAAGAGGCAAAAAAGGCGGCTATCGGTCAAAAAAAGCAATTGGGTAAAGAAGAAGTTGATTCACCACTGGAAGGAAATGTTCTTCCTCTTTGTGAAGCTAGAGATGCTGCGTTCTCAGAAGGTATTATGGGGAAAGGTGTTGTGATTGAACCAACTGTTGGTGAGGTTGTTGCACCATTTGACGGAACAGTAATGACGCTGTTCCCTACAAAACATGCCATTGGTTTAATTTCAGACAATGGAACAGAGGTGCTGATTCACATAGGTATTGACACTGTGCAGCTTGAAGGAGAAGGATTTGAAGCATTTGTTGAACAACATGCAAAAGTGAAAAAAGGTGATAAGCTGGTGACTTTTGATATTAAAGCGATTGAGGAAGCCGGTTACAGTACACAGGTACCAATTATAGTTACAAATACACCGGATTATGCGGATGTGATAGCATCTTCCAAATCATCAGTGAAAAAAGGCGAGGTACTGATTACTGCTGTCATCTCAAACTGATAAGCTAATACAGCAAACGATGAATTAACGACAGCGGTCGGAAAATTTTATCAGCAAAGTAGGCTGTGACAAAGCTTCCCCATACGTCGAGTCATCGCAGGAGCAAATGACTTTATGTTCCTACGCTTCTTACGAATGCTCGGATCATACAAAGACTAGAGTACCGTTTATTCGGCTTTAGGGGTCTGGTCTCAGACATACTTATGTCACAGGCCCCTTCTGTTTTAAAAAATGATATTAATCAGCAAAGGAGATAAATGATGAGTTTTCCAAAAGATTTTTTATGGGGCGGTGCAACAGCTGCCAATCAATGTGAAGGGGCATGGAATGTAGACGGTAAAGGAGATTCCATCAGTGATCATAATAGAGCTGGAAGTCGTACTTCCGGCATACATCGTTCATTTGATCCGGTAATTGATACAGATAAATATTATTATCCAAGTCATACAGGGATCGATTTTTATCATCGGTACAAAGAGGATATTGCACTATTTGCAGAAATGGGTTATAAAGTTTATCGCATGTCAATCGCATGGACACGGATTTTCCCCAACGGCGATGAAGAGACACCAAATGAAGCAGGTTTACAATTTTATGATGATGTATTTGATGAGCTGGCAAAATATGGGATCGAACCACTTGTGACTATTTCGCATTTTGAGCTGCCCTTTCATTTAGGAAAAACATATGATGGTTTTCTGGATAAACGAACAATCGGCTTTTATGAAAACTATGCGACCACTCTTTTTGAACGCTACAAAGACAAAGTGAAATACTGGCTGACTTTTAACGAGATTAACTTTGGAACAATGGAGCATGGAAAACGGATTAATGGTCTGTTCAATCGTGAGTATACGGAAACAGAACAGTATCAGGCACTGCATAATGTTTTTCTTGCTTCAGCACGTGCAGTAGTTGCCGGTCATAAGATTAATCCCGAGTTTAAAATTGGCTGCATGCTGGCATATATAACCATGTATCCAAAAACTTGTCGTCCGGAAGATGTTCTGAAAACACAGCAAATTAATGATAAATTCAATTACTTCTGCGGTGATGTTCAGGTTAAAGGGAAATATCCATATTTTATTAAGTGCTATTTTGAAAAAAATGACATTCAGATTGATATCACAAAAGAAGATGAAGAGCTGTTAGCCGCTGGAACGGTGGATTATTACACATTCAGCTATTATATGACGACTTGTGTGACTGATGATATTGACAATCGTGATGATAAAACGGGTGGAAATCTTTTCGGCGGAGTGTCTAACGAATATCTGGAAACAAGCGACTGGGGGTGGCAAATCGATCCTGTTGGATTGCGCTACACACTAAATCAGATTTATTCACGTTATGAAGTTCCGCTGATGGTCGTTGAAAATGGATTAGGTGCTTTTGATAGCGTTGAAACAGACGGTTCGATTAATGATGACTATCGTATTGATTACTTCAAGCGCCACATTATTGAAATGGAGAAAGCCATTGATGATGGGGTAGACTTAATCGGCTTCACTCCATGGGGCTGTATTGATGTTATCAGTGCTGGAACTGGTGAAATGAGCAAACGCTATGGCTTTATCTATGTAGACCGTGACGATGAAGGAAATGGCTCGCTGGAAAGAAGCAGAAAAAAATCTTTCTATTGGTACAAACAGGTCATTGAATCAAATGGTGAAAATCTTTTAAATGGCTGAGTTGAACAGGTTGTATTAGATTTTTTCAGTCATTAAAAATGAATACAGAAAAAGGTTTGGATGAGAGAAATTCCAAATCTTTTTTTGCTGAGAAAAAATGTTTAAAAATGTAAGCGAAAGGGATATCAAGCATTTTTCAGGAAGTGAAAAGAGGAAGAAAAATGGTTGTCCGAAACGCTTTTACAACTAAATGATGCATCCTCAAAATGCGGATTAGCAGTCTCTCATTATCGAAGTATGCACCCAAATGTGTTGCTTCCCGTTTCCCCCTACTTGCCTTTTGCAGTGTTTTTGGTACAATAATCTTATCATTAATGGAGGTGTACTAATTTGAACATCGGAAAACCGAGAAAATTAGGCAAAACCATCGAAGATATTGAGGAAGGTGATTCGTTGTCTTTGACGGAATCAATCGAAGACAAGGATCTGCTGCTTTATTTAGGCTTAACGAATGATGCAAACCCTCTTTATATCCAACATGATTATGCCAAACAAACTGAATATCAAAAGCCGATCGTACCATCGATCATGTTGATGGGCATCATAACAAGTGCCATTTCAAAGCATTTGCCCGGACCGGGCTCTCACGTTGTCAATTTTTCCATTAACTTTCTGGAACCAGTTTTTCACTATGAAACACTGACGTTTCAATTTGAAGTAATCAAAATTGACAAGATGAAAGATGTTGTTACAATCTCAATTGAGGCAGTTAACGAAGAGGAAAACAGAGTATTGGATGCTGTTGTATTAGTACAGCCGCCAAAACATGTAGATTTAGAGGAACCAGAAGAGAAAGAAGGGGTCAGAAATGAATCAGTTTGAAACAACGAAAATCCAAGAGGGACTAAATAATTTTTATGCAAAAGTTTATGGCTTTTTGGCAATGGGAATCGGAATCAGTGCCATCATTTCTTACATTGTTTTAGAAGTTTATGCTTACCAAATTTTCACGATTTTTTATAAGTATCCACTTGCCTTTACGGGGATGTGGATTGTAGAAATTGCTTTGGTCCTTTTTTTGGCTGCCAAAGCACAGAAAAATCCAACATTGGCAATTGGCGGGTTCATTGTTTATTCAATGATTAACGGACTGACTCTCGCAGTTACTGTTGCAATGTATACTCCGGCAACAGTCGTTTCGGCTTTTGTCAGTGCGGCATCTACATTTGGCTGTATGGCTTTGGTCGGTGTGTTGACGAAGAAAGATCTGTCAGGAATGGGTAGAGCATTATATGCCGCATTGTTTGGAATTATTATCGCTGTTCTGTTGAATGCGTTCATTTTCCAAAGCAGCGGAATGGATTACGCAGTATCAATCATAATTGTGCTGGTCTTTTCCGGATTAACCGCATATGACAATCAGCGAATCCGCAATATCTACTTTGAAACAAATGGAACAGCTGGAAATGGGATTGCTGTATTTATGGCTTTACAGCTGTATCTTAATTTCATTAATTTGTTTTTGGCATTCCTGCGAATTTTTTCAAGAGACTAAATCAATATTTATGGGGTTGGGAAAGGATCTCCCAGCTCCTTTTTTAATGAATGAAGGAGGCGAAACGAAAAATGGAAGAGCTGAAAGAAGTAATCAAAAAAGAAGCTGGAAAACTGCCGGGTGCCAGTGTGTATTACCGGGAAAGCTGGGGATGTGATTATTTTGATATTGCCGGAAAGTTTTTTGCATTAATGGGTACAAACAAAGAAGGTGATGAAATCTTCACCTTTAAAGGTCTGCCAGAAGAAAATGAACTGTTAAGAGAACAGTATACGTTTGTGGTTCCGGGATACTATGCAAACAAAACACACTGGAACTCAATTATCCTTAAAGACAGCACATTTTCTGAGAAAGAGTATCTTGGATTAATGAAAAAATCCTACGAACTGACTGCAGCGAAATTGCCAAAGAAGGTAAGGGAAAATCTGGTCGAATAATTTTTATTAAACATAATTGATACGATTATAGAATCTGAGAAGGACTCTGATAGGCTCCTCTTAGATTTTTTTTATTTTCTTTAGTTATCCTTTCCATTTACGAACGTATGTTTTATAATAAGAGAGATTACGAGGTGATGGAAAGTGTTTGATTCAGAAAAGATTCCGATTCGTAAACTGGTTGAATTTATTTTGCGTAAAGGAAGCATAGATGCACGAAAGACCAGCAGTCATACCGCTCAGGAAGGAGCGCGTATTCATAGAAAGATACAAAAAGAAGCAGGGAAAAACTATCAAAAAGAAATAAAAATTTCGAAAGAGATTCGATTAAATAATACATCATATTTTGTAGAAGGGCGTATGGATGGTCTCTTTAAAAACGAAGAAGAAGAAATAGTAATAGACGAGATAAAAACTTCCGAAGCGGCTTTTGAAGATTTGTATGAAGAACAGCTTGATATGTATTGGAATCAGGTAAAGTGCTATGGTGCAATATACAGTCAGCAGGAGGAACTAACTGAGGTTGTCCTGCAGCTGACCTATTATCAAACAACAACTGAGGAAATAACGAAAACTCAAAAAATTTATACACAAACAGAGCTTGGCAAGTTTTTGGATATGCTCTTGGCTGAATATGAAAAGTGGTTGATTTTTAATGAAAACTGGCGGGTAATTCGGAATGAATCACTAAAAAATCTTTCTTTCCCTTATGGTGAATATCGCAAAGGCCAGCGTGAATTGGCTGTTGGTGTTTATAAGACCATTCTTAGTGAAAAGCGTTTATTTGTGGAAGCTCCCACAGGTACGGGTAAAACGATTTCCACACTGTTTCCCTCATTGAAAGCAATGGGAGAAAAGAAAGCAGAGAAGATTTTTTACTTAACGGCAAAAACAATTACTCGTCAGGTGGCGGAAGATGCAGTTGAAGGGATGAAACAAAAAGAACTGAAGATCAAAAGTATCACGATTACAGCGAAAGATAAAATCTGTTTTCTGACAGAAAGAAACTGCACTCCCGAGCACTGTCCTTTTGCAGCCGGCTATTATGACCGCTTGAATGAAGGCTTATGGGAAATTCTTCACAGTGAGGATCAGTTCACACGACCTATTATTGAAAAATATGCACAAAAACACCAGCTTTGTCCTTATGAGTTATCATTGGATATCAGTCTTTGGTGTGATTTAGTAATTTGTGATTATAATTATGTATTTGATCCAGTCGTTTATCTTCGCCGTTTTTTTGATGAGGGTGTAAAAAAAGAGTACGTTTTTCTGATTGACGAAGCACATAATCTAGTGAATCGGTCCAGAGAAATGTATTCAGCAGAGTTATCCAAATTTCAGGTGTCTGTGCTGAAGAAACTGTTAGGGAAGAAGCAGAAGTCTTTAACTCGTACAATTAATCAAGTTATCGATGAGCTTAATCAATTGGATGAATATTGTAAAAGTGAAGAAAAAGAGTTTATTTCCCAGCCGGCTCCGATTGACAGCCTGAACAAACAGCTTTTTCGACTGACGGAAAAAATTGGCGAATGGCTGCCGCAAAATCAGGAGCTGCCGGAATTAAATCAGGTGTTGGAAATCTATTTTTCCATGTTGAACTATTTGAAAATCAGCGAATTTTATGACGATCATTATTGTACGTATATTCAAAAGAAAAACCATACAATTATAATTAAGCAGTTCTGTCTTGATCCATCCTATCTTCTGGATCAAAAATTGAGTATGGCACATACCGGAATTTTATTTTCAGCCAGCTTTACACCGCTGAGTTATTATAAAGAAATTCTGGGGGGAACAGACGAGAGTCTGACCTACAGGATTCCTAATCCGTTTCCGGAAGAAAATCAACTGCTGCTGATTGCCAATTATATTCGGACAACCTATAGAGAAAGACAAAACAGCTTGAATACGTTAATTCAAAGTCTAACGACCATGATTCAGCAGAAGAAAGGAAATTATCTCTTTTTCTTTCCTTCTTATGCATACCTGGATATGGTTTATGACGCTTTTAATGAAAAGAATCCCGATATTAAGCTGCTGATTCAACAGACTGAAATGGAGGAAAAAGAAAGAGAACGATTCCTGGAACAATTTACAGAAAAACCGAAAGAAACGTTAATTGGTTTCTGTGTTTTGGGAGGCGTCTTCTCTGAAGGGATCGACTTAAAGGGAGACCGGCTGATCGGGACAGCTATTATCAGTGTTGGTCTGCCTCAAATTAATGAAGAGCAGGAGCTGATTAAGCATTATTTTGATGAACAGGGATTGGGCTTTCAGTATGCTTATCAAATTCCGGGGATGAACAAAGTATTACAGGCAGCTGGTCGTGTGATTCGAGATGCGGCAGATAGCGGAGTTGTCTTGCTGCTGGATCAGCGGTTTGCAAGTCCGGATTATCAGCGGCTGATGCCGCCTCATTGGTATCGTGCGCAGGTTCAACCAACGCTGGCTCATTTGGAAAGACAGATCGAACAGTTTTGGCAGCCAAAAGAGAAGTTTGAAAAAGGAGTAAAAGAATGAAACGGATACTTGCTTTACATACAGGAGGAACTATTTCAATGTCAAAAGATATTGGAGGAGGGGTCGTTTTAAATGAGAAAAATCCTTTGCTGAATCAAAACGAACTGTTTTCCGAAGAAATAGAATTGATTGTAGAAGAAATGTTCAACCTTCCTTCTCCGCAAATAACATTAAGTGAAATGTTCTTATTAAAAGAACGTATTCTTGATGCAATTGAAGAAGGGATTGACGGAGTGGTTATTACACATGGAACAGATACGTTGGAGGAGACTGCCTATTTTTTGGAATTGACTGTGCCCAAAAAAATATCTGTCGTCTTAACCGGTGCCATGCGATCCAGTAATGAAATTGGCAGCGACGGGCTGTACAATTTCATGAGTGCAGTATGGACGGCTGCTTCAGATGACTCATTAGGAAAAGGAGTACTGGTTGTAATGAATGATGAAATCCATATGGCAAAGTATGTGACAAAAACGCATACAACAAATGTGGCAACATTTCGTACACCGACATTTGGACCTATTGGTATGCTGACGAAGGGAAAGACCTTTTATATAAAAGAAGTTATGCCGGAAGAGGTCTGTGATATTCAGAATATTGATGGAGAAGTATTTTTAGTGAAAGCTTACGCAGGGATGAACGGAGAGATTTTTAAACTGCTTAATACAGAAAGCCTCGCTGGACTGGTTATTGAAGCATTGGGAGCCGGCAACCTTCCGCCAGCTGTTCTGACAAATCTGCAAGTCATTCTGGATAGAGGAATACCGGTTGTTTTGGTTTCACGGTGTTCCAATGGCATTGCGGAAGATATCTATGCTTATGAAGGCGGCGGGGTCGAGCTGAAGAGACGCGGAGTGATTTTTGCCAGAGGGTTAAATGGACAAAAAGCTCGAATTCGACTGATAGTGGGCTTGAACAGTGATAAGGACAGTAAAGGACTGCGCGCCTATTTGGAAGGAGAATAACAGGTATTTTTACTAAAAAGTGTTCGAAATTAAAAGCTTCGGACACTTTTTTGTATTCTGGGAAAAGTTGGAGATCAGAGAAATAAATAGATAAAACTCTTTTGTTGTTTAAGCTCTTTTTAAGTTCCTCTTGTTATTCTTACTTTACTAAAATAAAAGCAGGTGATCAGATAACAGCGATGATCGTTATTTCCAGTTACAGACCAAGAGAAAAGGTAGTTTCAGTTGTTTGACAGCTTGGTGAGCAGATGAATAGAAAAATTCTTCTTATTGAGGGCGATGATTCTCCAGCTTTGTGTTTTAATGGAGACCATTAATCAAATGTCTGGAAAAGGCTCTAGTAAATGCTCTGTCAGTGATAGTATCTATTTTAGCCAGTAGGAAAGGATAGCCCAGAAAAAAATACTCTTCTTCTATACAGGTATTGGCTTATTTTTCAAAAAATTTATCATTATTACGGATAGGGTGCTGTATTCTCAGCGTTAAAGTATGCTGGGGGTGGCTGCAATTGCTACTTTTTTTAGCAGGCTGGTGGAAAGAGAGTACAGGCTCTTTTGGTCTGGTCCTTAATCTGATGAATTCAGTACTGACTGCTTTCACAACTAGCTTGATTCTAACGGAAATCGTTGAAATTGCAGGAACGGTTTCTCTCTATGTCTTTACTTTTTTTAATTCTACTGCTTTTTTCCTCTTTGCTGGTGTTGATTCCTTTTGTAAAATGAGGTGATTGAATGTGGCTCTTTTTGATTATTTTATTTACTGCAGTGCTGGGATTAATCTGGTCGATCATCCCTAAAGAATAGAGAGTATTTTAAAGGAGTTATAGCAGAAGATTTATTTGGGGTGATACTGGAACAAGAAGCTGCCTTGTAATGCAATAGATGTTTCAAATAGAATTCAGAACCTGTCTGAGGACTTTCGTGTGTCGCCCAAATTAAAACTAAGTTATACTTCTAATCCAAGAAACGTGGCGCATGTCCAGCAGTTGCGACTACTGGATGTGCGCCAATATAAATCAACAGCGGTTGTCGTTCGTCCAGCATTCTGCTGGATCAAAGGGGAGCAGACTCCGTTTAAAGCTTGAATGTCTGCACCTTCAAAGGATGTCGTCTGCATACAGCTGTCTCTTTATATATGGAATAAATTTTGACAAATTTATCTTCAGCAGAGCTTTGCATACCATTCTGCTAGCTGTTCCTGCAACAGTAGAAAAGCCTTGTATTTACAAGTCTCACTACATTACACTACACTTCATTTCGATCTCAACAATTTCTAAATGGCAGAGCCACTAGGAATTGAAGGACCTTGTTTGATTCTCGATGCAAACGCGTGTACTTGGAAAAGCGTTGGCAGCTGCCTCCAAAAAAAAGTGTTAGAAAAAATTTATTAAACTGACTGTAAAAAACAGCCTCAGGAAAACGCTGTTTTTGTTTTCATGAGGCTGTTTGATATTATCGATAGTTTGTAAATTGCAGTTCCAGCGGCAGATCCAGTTTTCTCAGCAATGTAATAACTTGTTGAAGGTCATCACGGCTTTTCCCTGTCACCCGAATTTTATCTTCCTGATACTGAGACTTAACTTTCAATCCGGATTTTTTTATTTCATTGTTAATCTTTTTTCCATTTTCTTTATCGATCCCGCTGATCAGCTCGCCATATTGACGTGCTGTTCCGCCAAGAGATTTTTCACTATCAGAAAACTGAATGTTTTTGATAGGTACTTCCCGTTTCACTAATTTGCTGAACAATACATCTTTTACTTGTTCAACCTTATAGTCATCATCAGCAACAACGGCCAGCCGCCCATTTTCAAGTTTAATATCAACGAGTGAATCTTTAAAATCAAAGCGATTTTTAATTTCTTTCAATGCGATTTGCATTGCATTTTTAACTTCTTCCATATTCATTTCAGAAACTACATCAAAACTTGCATCCTTTGCTGCCATTTTGTAACCCCCTGTATACTGTTGTTTTACTAATAGTATCAATGATGGCAGGAACAGACAAGAGCTTATCCGAAAAATCAGAGAGAAATCCTTTTTTTTCTTCCCATAACCTGTTATTCTTTATCAGAGAAATTATTTTCCGGAAGGTTTGGCTGGAAACATAGAGACCTTTGAAATGACAGAGTTTAGCTTATTCAGTATGCGCAATTTTGTTCTTAAGAATAAAAAACAGCTAATCTGGTTAAGATGAATATAAAATAATTGAAAGTAAAGGAGTAGAGTAGATGGGAAACGTTCTTGCTTCACGAAAGAAATCAGAATTTATGAAAAGAGTTATAGTCATTTTCCTAACCGGGCTGACAGGAGCAATGGGCTTGAATTTGTTTTTGATTCCTGCAAAAGTTTTTTCAGCTGGAATGAACGGAATTGCTCAAATTTTAGCGACACTGCTATACAGTAATTTTTCAGTCACCATAGATACAGGTATTTTTATTTTACTTCTCAATCTGCCAATTTTTATTTTAGGCTTTTGGAAGCTTGGAAAGGAAGCGACAATTTTCAGCTTTGTGAATGTTGCCTGCATTTCATTGCTTACAATGGTTGTACCTGTATATACAGTAACAGACAATCCGCTAATGAATGCAATTGTGGGCGGAGTTCTGCTTGGAATCGGTGCAGGCTTTTCATTGAAAATGGGTTTTACCACTGGCGGGATGGATGTTGTTTCTCTGGTTTTGTCTAAAACAACAGGGAGAACAGTCGGCAACTATATTTTTGCTTTAAACAGTATCATTGTCGCTATAGCCGGATTTCTGTTTAACTGGGAGAGTGCGCTTTATACGATCATTTCCATTTACTGCATGACCCAAGTGATTGATACGCTGCATACCAGTCACCAAAAAGTAACAGCAATGATTGTCACGACAAACCCTGATTCTGTTATTCAGGGGATTGCAGAACAAATTGCCAGAGGGATGACCTTGCTGCCATCAATAGGAGGGTATTCAAAAGCTGAAGGAAAGATGATTATGATGGTCATCACACGCTATGAACTATATGAATTGGAACAGGTAGTGCAGATGTATGATGAAAATGCATTTGTGAATATAGTTCCGACCCAGACAGTACTGGGGCGTTTTGCCAATGAAGAGGAACAAAGAGCATTTAAATCAACCGGAAACTTTCCTGAATTGAAAAAGCATCGGATCAAATAAAATTGTTATTAGCGGCAGCTGAAAATTTATCAAAAGCATCAAAAAAGCGTAACCGAACAGTTCTTTATAGATCGTTTGAAAATAAAATTATTGTATGGAAAGGCCTATTTCTTCAACCTATCCTGCAGAGCACGACTTAAAGTTTTATACGATCAAAAACTGAACAAGCTGTAATAGTTTAGAGGGGATTGATTGGTGTGAAAAAACCGGAGAATTTACGTCGGAGCATTTTCCATACAGACTACTTTGTGAAAGCCTGTATAAAATTTTCTGAAAGAGGTAATTTTAGTAGAAAAGTACCAAAAATAGTGATAAAATGAATCTGTTGGTTAAGGATAGCCTTAACAAATATGGTTTTTAAACTTAGGAGGAATTTTTTATGCCATTAGTATCAGGAACAGAATTTCTTAAAGCAGCACGTAAAAGCGGCTACGGTGTTGGAGGATTCAACACAAATAACTTGGAATGGACAAAAGCGATTCTTGAAGCTGCTGAAGCTAAAAAAGCACCAGTATTAATTCAGACTTCTATGGGAGCTGCAAAATACATGGGCGGTTATCAAGTATGTTACGACCTAGTAAAAGATTTAGTTGATTCAATGGGTATTACTGTACCTGTAGCACTTCACTTAGACCACGGTGAATATGAAGATGCACTGGAATGTATCGAAGTCGGCTATACTTCAGTTATGTTTGACGGATCTCATCTTCCATTTGAGGAAAACATCGAAAAAGCAAAAGACGTTGTAGCGAAAGCTCATGCTAAAGGCGTTTCTGTAGAATGTGAAGTTGGTTCTATCGGCGGAGAAGAAGACGGGATCATTGGTTCCGGCGAATTAGCTGATATAGAAGAATGTAAACAAATGGTTGCAACCGGCATTGACTACTTGGCTTGCGGAATTGGCAATATTCACGGTGCTTATCCAGACAACTGGTCTGGTCTGGCTTTTGATCACCTGCAAGCTATTGCGGACGCTGTTGGCGACATTCCATTAGTATTGCATGGAGGATCTGGTATTCCTTTAGATCAAATTCAAAAAGCCATTTCAATGGGTGTTTCTAAAATTAATGTAAATACAGAAGCACAAGAAGTATTTGCTGCTGCGACGCGTAAATATATTGAAGAAGGCAAAGACCTTGAAGGTAAAGGCTTTGACCCTCGTAAATTATTGGCACCTGGTACAAAAGCAATTACTGAACTGGTTGAACAACGTATTGAATGGTTCGGTTCTGACAACAAAGCATAATTCCTGATTCTAAGGAGCAATAAAAAACTGTCCAAGTGAAATAAGCTGGGACAGTTTTTTTAATTAACATTAAAAATTTTGGGAATGATGCTTAAAGAAAAACAGCAGCAGAATCAATATAGAGTTCAGATTTGTTGATGGAGATTTTTAAGCTCAATTGGCAGCTGTTTTGTTATTCTTGAAAAGATTTCTTTTTTATTGAAGTGTCTTGTGTTAGAATAGTTTGGGTATATTAAAAAATAGCTCAGTTTCTGACATAGTTAGGTGAGATAAATAGATGAAAAAAATAGTAATTAATGGTAATCGACCTTTAAAAGGTGAAGTCTGGGTAAGCGGCGCAAAGAACAGTGCAGTAGCTTTAATTCCAGCAGCAATTTTGGCTGATTCACCTGTTACTTTAGACGGCGTGCCGGATATTCAAGATGTTCATTCGCTGATTGAGATTCTTGAAATCATGGGTGCCAAAACGACATTTAAAGACAATACGCTGGTGATTGATCCAACTGAGATTGTTTCAGTCCCAATGCCTACAGGTAAAATAAACAGCTTGCGGGCTTCCTATTATTTTATGGGATCTCTATTGGGAAAATTTGGTGAAGGAGTCGTTGGTCTTCCGGGAGGCTGCTATTTAGGTCCTCGTCCAATCGATCTTCATGTGAAAGGCTTTGAAGCATTAGGTGCGGCAGTTACCAATGAACATGGTGCGATGTATTTGCGTACAGATGAGGAGCTTACCGGAACCAGAATTTTTATGGATATGGTTTCTATCGGAGCAACCATTAATGTTATGCTGGCTGCGGTCAAAGCAAAAGGTAAAACAATCATTGAAAATGCTGCACGAGAGCCTGAAATTATTGATGTAGCAACATTGTTGAATAACATGGGTGCTGAAATCCGTGGAGCCGGCACAGACATCATTCGAATTGAAGGGGTAGAGGAATTGCATGGCTGCCGCCATTCCATTATTCCGGATCGGATTGAAGCCGGGACGTACTTGTCTATTGCAGCAGCAATGGGGCAGGGAGTAAAAGTTCGAAATGTGATCTATGAACATTTGGAGAGTTTTATCGCCAAACTTCAGGAGATGGGCGTCAAAATGACTATCGAAGAAGATATGATAGAGGTACATCCTTCTGATGACTTAAAAATGATTAATGTAAAAACGTACCCTTATCCAGGATTTGCAACGGATTTACAACAGCCTCTGACACCGCTTCTGTTAAAAGCACATGGAACCGGTCAGGTAGTGGACACAATCTATTCTCAACGAACCAAGCATATTCCTGAACTTGCAAGAATGGGCGCTAATGCTTCTGTTGAAGGCAATATGATTCTTTTAAACGGCCCTGCAAAGCTTCATGGTGCGGAAGTTACTGCATCTGATTTGAGAGCAGGCGCATGCCTGGTTGCAGCAGGACTGATGGCTGAAGGAACTACAACGATTTATAATGTTGAATATATTTTACGCGGTTATGATCACATTATTGAAAAACTGACAGGTCTTGGTGCAGATATTCAGATGATAGAAACGGAAAAAGAATTTGAGGTGAGTCAATGAGTGACTATTTGACGATGGCGGAACTGGAAAACAGTACGCTGAAGGATATTTACGCTTATGCAAAAGAGTTTAAAATTCCTTACTACAGTCAGATGAATAAAAAAGAGCTTTCTTTGGCAGTAATTCGTGCTCAAGCTGAGAAGCAGGGTTTCTTCTTTATGGAAGGGATTCTAGATATTGTTTCTCAGGATGGCTATGGTTTTTTGCGTCCAATCAATTATGGACCAAGTGCAGAAGATATTTATATTTCTTCCTCCCAAATTCGGCGATTCGGTCTGAGGAATGGAGATAAGGTTGCAGGTAAAGCTCGCCCGCCTAAAGAATCAGAACGTTATTACGGGTTGATGCACGTGGAGAGTGTGAATGGCAAAGATCCGGAAGAAGCAAAGCAGCGTCCGCATTTTCCTGCACTGACACCTTTATATCCGGAAAAGCAAATTCAGCTTGAAACAACACCGGGAAGAGTTTCTACTCGAATGATTGATATTTTTTCTCCAGTCGGCTTTGGTCAGCGAGGGCTGATCGTTGCTCCTCCAAAAGCAGGTAAAACCAGTGTTCTGAAGGAGATTGCCAATGGAATTACAGAAAATCATCCGGAAGTGGAATTGATCCTTCTGTTAATTGACGAACGTCCGGAAGAAGTGACTGATCTGGAACGCAGTGTCAAAGGAGATGTTGTTTCCTCTACATTTGACCAGCAGCCCCAAAATCATACACGAGTAACCGAACTGGTGTTGGATCGGGCAATGCGTCTGGTTGAGGATAAACGGGATGTAGTGATTTTGATGGATAGTATCACTCGTCTTGCCAGAGCTTATAATCTGGTTATTCCGCCAAGCGGCCGCACATTAAGCGGAGGAATTGATCCTGCTGCTTTTTATAAACCAAAACGATTCTTTGGAGCTGCCAGAAATATTGAAGAGGGCGGCAGTCTGACAATTTTGGCAACAGCTCTGGTTGATACCGGAAGCCGAATGGATGATATGATTTATGAAGAATTTAAAGGAACCGGAAATATGGAACTTCATCTTTCAAGAGATCTTGCAGAGCGGCGTATTTTCCCTGCGATCGATATTAAGAAATCAGGAACCAGAAAAGAAGAGCTGCTGATGAACAGCAAACACCTTGAAGAGATTTGGAAGCTTAGAAATAACATGACTGGAGACTCGCTTGATTATACAGAGCAGTTTATCAAGTTTTTGAAAAGAACAAAGAGTAATACTGAGTTTTTTGAAGCATTTCATGATGTTTCGTTCAGTAAACCAGGTCCAAAAAGAAATTTGAAAAGATGATTGCAACCAAAATTGAAACGTGCTATTATTGTACTGTTGTATTTTGACAAAATAAACTCTGATTCAGCAAATGGCTCAGGGCGAAGGAGCGAAAAAGATTATGAAACAAGAGATTCATCCAGATTATCATCCAGTAGTTTTCATGGATTCAACAACAGGTTTTAAATTTTTGTCAGGTTCTACAAAAGCCTCTCAAGAAACAGTTGAATGGGAAGATGGCAACACATATCCATTGATTCGTGTGGAAATCACATCTGATTCTCATCCATTCTATACTGGACGTCAAAAATTCACTCAAGCGGATGGACGTGTGGACCGTTTCAACAAGAAATACGGTCTCAAAGACGCAAACGCTGGAGAATAATAAAAACGTTATTATGCCAATGTTTAGCAGAATTCTTTATAAGAAGAATTCTGCTTTTTTGTATGTTCTGAAAACCCCCAGCTATGCTGGGGGTTCTTGAGAGCTTCCAGCGTGGTAGTAAAAAAGCCTCCTAAACTGATAAGATGAAGTTGGTTTCCCGACCACCACATCAAAAGT